>JALZFU010000134.1 GCA_030861385.1 Actinomycetota bacterium | reverse complement strand
GCGCACAGGCGGTCGGCGAAGTCCTGGAGGTCGACGCGGCGGATCTCCGAGAGGCGGCGCCCGCCGAGCTCCGGGAGGACGCGCATCACGAGCGCCGCCTCGTAGCCCCGGATCGCCGACGGCTTGTACGCATGGCCGCTCCGGTTCCGGATCGCGCCACTCTTCACGCCGTCCAGCCACGCCTCGGCGGCCTCGCGCAGCGTCCCCGTCGAACCCGCACGCATCGTCCCTCGCCGGAGCGCAACTTGGGCATCCGCGCGCCACGCCTTCGCTTCGGCGAGGCTGGCCAAGGTCTTGAAGAGCCGTTTGCCCTCGCGAGCGCTCCAGACGCTCGCCTGGTAGGTCGGGCGGCAGCGACAGGCGCCGCCCGAGCGGGAGGGGCAGAATTTCGAGTGCCGGACGCGGATTCCAGACGTCACGGCAACGACGCTAACGAGGGCATCGGACGGCGGCGCCACAGTCGCGCCACAGTCAGAACCGGATTTCAGCCCGCTCCAGCGGCCGCGAGCGGCCGAAGCCCATGTAAGAAAGAAAGTAAGAAAACCCAGCAACGATGCGGGTTTTCGGCTTCGAGCGAGGAACAGGGCCGGCAGGACTCGAACCTGCAACCCCCGGTTTTGGAGACCGGTGCTCTGCCAGTTGAGCTACGGCCCTCGGCGCGGCGTCATTGTAGACCGGCCTTAGACTTGGCTCGTGGCTCGCGAGAAGCGGCCGTCGCTCGGGGTTCTCTTCGCCTTGATCGCGGCCGGCTTCGCCGGGATCGCGGTTGCCGCAGGTCTCGCCGGAGGGGCCGCCTGGGTCGTGGCGGCCGCGAGCGGCGCGCTTGCGCTCTGGATGGCGGACCTCGCGATACGAGCTTTCCGCTAGGCGTCTTATGCTCTGACCGTGGAGGGCGCGATGGACACGCGGCAGCTCTGGCGCGAGTTCAAGCGCACGGGCGACCGCGCCCTTCGCGACCGCCTGATCCTCACGTACGCGCCGCTCGTGAAGTACGTGGCGGGCCGCCTGGGTAGCGGCCTCCCCGCGCACGTCGAGGAGGGCGACCTCGTCTCCTACGGCCTCCTCGGGCTGATCGGCGCGATCGAGCGCTTCGACCTCGATCGGGACATCAAGTTCGAGACCTACGCGATCGCTCGCATCAAGGGCTCGATCATCGACGAGCTCCGCTCGATGGATTGGGTGCCGCGTTCGGTTCGCGCGCGCGCGCGCGACATCGAGCGCTCGATCGCTCAGCTCGAGGCGAGGCTCCACCGAGCCCCGAACGACGAGGAGATCGCCGCCCACCTCGGGATCTCGGAGGAGGAGTTCCAGGATGCGCTTGTCGAGATCTCGCGCTCATCGATCGCGGCGCTCGACGAGCTCTGGACGGGATCGGGGAGCGGCGACCCCGTCGCGCTCATCGACACGATCGAGGATCCCGAGGCGCCCGAGCCCCAGGCGGCGATGGCGCACACCGAGATGCGGGAAGCACTCGGCGAGGCGATCGCCCGCCTCCCCGAGCGGGAGAAGCTCGTCGTTACGCTCTACTACTACGAGGAGCTCACCCTCCGCGAGATCGGCGAGGTCCTCGGCGTCACCGAGTCGCGAGTCTCGCAACTCCACACGAAGGCGATTCTGCGCCTGAAGGCCCGTCTGGGCGCGTCGGCGCCGCACGCCGCGATCGACGGCTAGGCCTGGCCCTCGCCCTTGGGGCGCTCGATAGACTCGCCGACCGCATGGGCTACGACTCGAGCAAGATCCGAAACGTCGCCGTTGTCGGGCATCGGGGAACGGGCAAGACGTCGCTCGTCGAGGCGATGCTCTTCCAGGCGGGGGCGACCAACCGGCTCGGCTCCGTCGAGCAAGGGTCGACCGTCGCCGACTCGGACGAGGAGGAGCACAAGCGACAGATGTCGCTCTCGGCCGGTCTCTGTCACGTCGAGTGGCAGACCCGGAAGGTGAACCTCGTCGACACGCCGGGCGACCCCGGGTTTCAGGCGGACACGCTCGCGGCGCTCCACGTGGTCGAGGGCGCGCTCGTCGTCGTGAGCGGCGTCGCCGGCGTCGAGGTTCAGACAACGCGCCTCTGGGAGCGCTGCGAAGGGCTCGGGATCTCGCGCCTCGTCTTCGTCAACATGCTCGACCGCGAGCGTGCTGACTTCTTCGCGGCGCTCGAGAGCCTCCAGGCCCTCTCCGACCGGTGCTTCCCCATCCAGATCCCAATCGGGCACGAGCACGAGCTGGGCGGGATCGTCGACCTCATGCACATGCGGGCGTACCTCGATCCCGGCGGTGCTCGCGAACCTGGCCCCGCCGACATCCCGGTCGAGCTGGCCGACCAGGCGGACGAGTACCGGACGAAGCTGATCGACGCCGTCGTCGAGACGGACGAGGCGCTCATGGAGCGCTACCTCGCCGACGAGGAGATCTCCGGCGACGAGCTTGCCGCTGCGCTCAAGAACGCCGTCTCGCGCGACGAGGTGTTTCCGGTCGCGTGCGGCGTCGCGACGAGGAATCTCGGGACGACGGCGCTCCTCGACCTGATCGTCGAGGGGATTCCGTCGCCTGCGAAGAAGCCGCTCCGCCTCGAGGCGCCGACGAACGGGACGTCGGCGTTCGTCTTCAAGACGGTCGCCGACCCGTTCGCTGGGCGGATCACGATCTTCCGCGTCCTCTCGGGCCAGGTCTCGGGCGACTCGACGCTCGTGAACGTACGAACGCACGGGAAGGAGCGCCTCGGTCAGCTCCTCGTCCTCCAGGGGAAGGAGCACGCTCCCGCGGCGGACGGCTTCCCGGCGGGGGACATCGGTGCCGTCGCCAAGCTCAAGGAGACGACGACCGCGGACCTCCTGCTCTCCGAGGACAAGCCCGCCGAGGCGCCGGCGCTGGAGTTCCCGCAGCCGGTCATGAGCTTCGCGATCACGCCGAAGACGAAGGGCGACGAGGAGAAGGTGGCGAGCGCGCTGCGGCGTCTAGCCGAGGAAGATCCGACCCTCGACGTGCACCGCGACCCGCAGACGGGCGAGCAGCTCCTCGGGGGACTCAGCCAGATGCACGTCGAGGTCGCGGTCGAGCGGATGAAGCGGCGCTTCGGCGCCGAGGTCGAGCTCCACCAGCCGCGCGTGCCCTACCTGGAGACGATCCGCAAGGAGTCGCGGGCGCAGGGGCGCTACAAGAAGCAGACGGGTGGTCGCGGCCAGTACGGTGACTGCCACGTCGTCCTCGAGCCGATCGAGGGCCACGAGGGGTACGAGTTCGTCGACGAGATCGTGGGCGGTGTCATCCCGCAGGGGTTTCGTCCCGCCGTCGACAAGGGGATTCAGGAAGCGATGCAGCGCGGCGAGCTCGCGGGGGCGCCCGTTCAGGGCGTGCGCGTTCGCCTCGTCGACGGCTCCTACCACACCGTCGACTCTTCCGAGATGGCCTTCAAGATCGCCGGCTCGATGGCGTTCAAATCGGCGTACGAGAACGCCGACCCGGTGCTCCTCGAGCCGATCATGCTGCTCGAGGCCACGATCCCCGACGAGACCGTCGGAGCCGTGAACGGTGACCTGAGCTCGCGGCGCGGCCGGCTTCTCGGGATGGAGCCTGCGGCCGGGATGACGACGATTCGCGCGGAGGTCCCCATGGCCGAGATCCTCACGTACTCGCAGTCCCTGACGTCGCTCACGGGCGGTCGCGGCGACTACTCGATGAGCTTTCTCCGCTACGAGGAGGTGCCGCCGCACGTGGCTCAGAAGATCATCGAGGAGGCGCGGCGCGAGCGGGAGGAGGCGAAGGCCGCCCACTAGGGTCGGCACCGCGCGGTGCTCGTCAAGCGGCACGAGACGGTCCGGACCTGTGCGGTCTGCAACCGCACGCTCCTCCTCGGCGAGCGGGCAGCCCGCTACACGCCCGGCGACGATCATTGGGTCGACGTCTGCGCGCTCTGCGTGGACACCGCGAACGAGCACGGCTGGATCAAGGAGGGAACGCCGACGACGCCCCTCGTCGCCGCGCCGCCGCGCCGCCGCCGGCGTCTTGCGGGCCTTGCCGGCTTCTTCGAGACGCGTCGACCCGAGCCCGAGCCGGTCGTGTCGGAGCCCGTCCTCCGGCGGCTTTCGCCCGCGGAGCACGCCCTCGTCGAGGCCGCCGACCTCTTCAACTCAAGCCCCTACAGCCGGACGATCGCAGGGATCGCGAAGAGCCTCGGCGAGCCGCGGGTCAGCATGCTCCCGCTGTCGGGGACGAATCCCGAGATCGTCCTCACCGTCGTCTGGGAGATCTCGTGGTACCAGTACCGGATCATCCCCGACTCCTCGCAGCCCGTCCGCCTCGCCGAGCGCGGCCACGACCCGCGCGAGCTCGACGGGCGCTTCAAGATCTGGAACGCGGGCCTCGACGAGAACGGCCGCTTGAAGCCGGACATCCCGCGTTTCTAGAGCGGGCGAAGCTCGCGGGGACGGTCGCCCGGGTGGAAGGCGCGGGCAACGCGATTACCATTCGAGCCAGTGATCTACTGCGTCGTCCCCCCCGAGCTCGAGGACGAGCTCTACGACCGGCTCGTCGCGCACTACCAGGACAACCCGAACGTGACGGTGATCGTCGATCGGCGTACCGGGCGTGATCGGCGCGGGAGCGGCGGCAACCTCCTCGGCGGGAAGCGCCAGACGCGCGACCGGCGGCGGCCGCGCGTTCCGGGGACGTTTCCGCCGACCGACGCTCCGGACGCGTAGCGCCCCTTCCATAGAATCGCGCCCGAGCGACGAGAGGGGCGAGATGGCGATCCTGGGCGCGAAGACGTACCGAAACTACATCGGCGGCGAATGGACCGACGCCGCGAGCGGCGAGACGTTCGAGACGCAGAACCCGGCGAACGGCGACGTCCTCGGAGTCTTTCCCGCCTCGACGACGGAGGACATGGACCGCGCCGTCGCCGCGGCGAAGGACGCCTACGAGCGCTGGCGCCTGGTGCCGGCGCCGAGACGGGCCGAGCTTCTCTTCCGCGTCGGCCAGATGTTCGTCGATCGGAAGGACGAGCTGACCGAGGAGATGGTCAAAGAGATGGGCAAGGTCCGCCCGGAGGCGGCCGGCGACGTACAGGAAGCGATCGACATGACCTACTACATGGCGGGCGAGGGACGGCGCCTCTTCGGGCACACGACGCCCTCGGAGCTCCCGGACAAGTTCTGTATGTCCATGCGGATGCCGGTCGGCGTCGTCGGCGCCATCACCCCCTGGAACTTCCCGATCGCGATCCCGAGCTGGAAGATCGCCCCCGCGCTCGTGTGCGGCGACACGGTCGTCTTCAAGCCCGCCGAGGACACGCCGCTGCTCGCCGAGCGGTTCGTCGAGATCTTCGAGGAGGCCGGGCTTCCGCCTGGCGTCCTGAACATCGTGCACGGGGCGGGGGAGACGGTCGGCGAGCACCTTGTCGGGCATCCGGACGTGCCGCTCGTCTCCTTTACGGGCTCCCGGGAAGTAGGCGCTCTCGTGCAGGCAAACGCGGCGCCGCACCTGAAGAACGTCCACCTCGAGCTCGGCGGCAAGAACGCGATCATCGTGATGGACGACGCCGACATCGACCTGACCGTGAACGGCATCGTCTGGTCGGCGTTCGGGACGTCGGGGCAGCGCTGCACCGCGGCGAGTCGGGTGATCGCCACACGCTCCGTCTACGACGACCTCTGCTCGCGCCTCGTCGACGCCGCCCAGGGGATGAAGCTCGGGGACGGTCTCGACGAGGAGACGGACGTCGGCCCGGTGATCAACCGAGCGGCGCTCGAGAAGATTCACTCCTACACCGAGATCGGGAAGGACGAGGGGGCGAAGCTCCTCACCGGGGGTGAGGTCGCGACCGAGAACGGGCTCGACAAGGGGTTCTTCTACCGCCCGACCGTCTTCGCCGAAGTCGAGCCCGGGATGCGGATCGCGCAGGAGGAGATCTTCGGCCCGACGACGTCCCTGATCCGCGCGACCGACGTCGACGAGGCGATCCGGATCGCGAACGGGGTCAAGTACGGCCTCTCGTCGTCCATCTTCACCCGTGACGTGAACAGGGCGTTCAAGGCCATTCGCGACCTCAAGACCGGCATCACGTACGTGAACGCGGGGACGACGGGCGCAGAGGTCCACCTGCCGTTCGGCGGAACGAAGGACACGGGCAACGGTCACCGCGAGGCCGGCCAGGCAGCGCTCGACTTCTACACCGAGTGGAAGTCCGTCTACGTCGACTACTCCGGGAAGCTGCAGCGGGCACAGATCGACACGATCGAGGCGCCCGCGCCGTGAGAACGATGTTCCCGATCGAGCTTCGCCCGGCTCCGAGCGCGCGCGACTCGGCGGCCGAGCGCGCTCCGACGCGCGAGCTCTGATGCGCGCGACCCTCGCCGAGAAGCGCGAGGTGGCGAAGGGGACGCTTCTCGCGCTCTTCGACCTTCAGGGCGAGGAGGTCGATTTCCGGCCCGGGCAGTACTTCTTCGTGACGCTGCTCGACTCGCCCTACGACGACGAGAAGGGGCTTCGCCGACACATCTCGGTCGTCACCTCGCCGACCGAGCGCGGCGTCCTCGGCCTCTGCACCCGGCTCCGCGACACCGCGTTCAAGCGCTCGCTCCAGGAGCTCCCCCTCGGGGCGGAGGTCGAGGTCGAGCCGCCAAGGGGCAGGTTCGTTCTCCCCGAGGACACCTTGCGCCCGTACGTCTTCGTCGCGGGCGGGATCGGGATCACGGTCTTTCGCAGCATGCTTCGCTACATCGCCGATGCGGCCCTCCCGTACCGGGTCGCGCTCGTCTACTCGAACCGAACGGAAGCGGAGACGGCGTTCCTCGACGAGCTTCGCGAACTCGAGCGCGGGCTTCCGGACTTCCGCCTCGTTCTCACGATGACGCAGGACCCGGGGTGGCAAGGCGAGACACGGAAGATCGACGCGGCCTTCCTCCGCGAACATCTCGGCGCGTGGCTGGACGACGCAACCGTCCTCGTCGCGGGGCCGCCCGGCATGGTGACGGCAATGCAGGACGCTCTTGCTACGGCCGGCGTCCCCGAGGACCGCGTGATCGCGGACAAGTACTCGGGCTACTAGCCGCTCTCGGCGGAGCATGCGGCCTCGTCTCACGGACGACTACGAGCTCCGGCGCCGGCACGGGGCCGCCTTTCGGCGTCGAGCTCGGTCGGGAAGTTGCCGTCCTCGATCCGGCTACCAGACGCGGGTGGGTCGTGAGCGCGACCGACTGCTCGCTCGCGTGCTTCTCGACGATCGAGAAGCGCGGCGCCTCGTGGACGACCCGCTCGACCTCCGCCTTCTCGTGCCCGGGCACGACCGCGAACTGGACGTCGCGTTTGCCGACGGCGTCATGCCGGAACCGGTCCCGGACGCGCACGCGTATACGCGTCGTCGCGAGGGCGTCGCGAGCCCGCGTCTCGCTAGGTATAGGTGAGGATGTGAAAGAGCTCGACGTCGAGCCCGTTCGCCGTGCAGCGCACGAGCTTCGCGATCCCGTCCTCTTCTTCGAACCGGAGGACGAGGGCCTCCCCGGTGTCGTCTGCTCCCTCGAGTTGGTCGAGGCGGAACGAAAGCGACGACGTCTGCTCGCCGGAGCTGAAGAGGAGGCGCAACTCGACGTTGTTCGTCCGGCCGAAATCCGTCCCCTCGCGAAGCGTCGCCTCCCAGCTTTGGCGAGGCGTCACCCAGTCCTCGATGGTGGCCGCGAGGACGCCCAGATCGTCGTCGACGTCGACCGCCACGAGCTCGTCGGCTCGCTCCGCCGGCGTCTCCCGTGGGTAGACCTCGAGCGTCGCCATGTCCGCGCCGTTCCCGGAGGGGCTCTCGGAGAAACGTGAATCGCAAGCTCGTCGTCTTCGTCCCCTCGGAAGCGCTCGACCGCGTGCGCGACGCGCTCTTCCGCGCGGGCGCCGGGCGGATCGGTGAGTACGAGCGCTGTTCCTGGTACACGGAGGGCACCGGGACCTTCTACGCCGGCGCGGGAGCGACGCCCGCCGTCGGCGAGGCGGGGCGCGAAGAGCGCGTGAGCGAGCTTCGGCTCGAGGCCGTCTACCCGGCGGATCGGGAGGCCGACGTGGTGCGCGCGCTTCGGGGCGCGCATCCGTACGAGGAGCCCGCCTTCGACCTCTACCAGCTCGTCGACCCCCCGGCGTGAAGGCGCGCCTCTTCACGGACGGCGGCGCGCGCGGCAATCCCGGTCCTGCCGCGGCCGCGTACGTCCTGGAGGCCGATGACGGAACGATCCTCGACGCGCGCGGCGACGCGATCGGCGTCGCGACGAACAACGTCGCCGAGTACACGGCGCTCGTCGCCGGCCTCGTGAAGGCGATCGAGCTCGGGGCCGACGAGCTCGAGGTGGTGTCCGACTCCGAGCTCCTCGTCAAGCAGATGAACGGGGAGTACCGCGTGAAAAACCGCGCGCTCGCCGAGCTGTCGCTTGAAGCCGCGCGCCTCGCGCGGAGGATCGGACGTGTTCGCTACCGCGCCGTCCCGCGAAGCGAGAACGAACTTGCCGACCGCCTCGTCAACGAGGCGCTCGACCGCGACCACGGGCACACGCCGGTATAATCCGCCTGCTCGCGGATGTAGCTCAGTTGGCTAGAGCGTCTGCTTGCCATGCAGAAGGTCGAGGGTTCGAGTCCCTTCATCCGCTCTCACGAACCCGCTGGAAACGGCGGGTTTCTGCGTCTCGCGGGGGGCGAGTAGCGCCCGGCGAGCGCCTCGTGGTCAGACTCGGGTCAGCGTTTCGAGGGACCGCGCGCTAGGCTCGTCGGCGGGGAAGGCGTCTCCACCGGAAACGTTGTGAGCGAGGCGCGCCTGCTTCGAGACGCGCCTCGCCCTTCCATCCCGTGCCGTGCCAGGCCGAGCCGACTACGCCGTCCGCGTGGTCGAAGATGCACCGGCCGACAGGGACGAAGCTCGCCGGTACTTCAAGCGGGAAACTGCCCGCTCCCTGTGGCGCTTCAACCGCGGGCGAGATACTCGACTCTGTTGATTCTGCGGTATGAGGCGTTCGTTGCCGGCGACGAGAACCGAAGGACGCAGCGAGGAGGGGCGGCGCAAGTCGCCCCTCCTCTTTTGCTACCCCGCGCACGAATTGCCATACCAGCGCGCGAGAAGCACTCCCCTACGCAACTCTCCTTGGGATGTCGCGCGCCTGACGCGGAGGCCGGAGGCGTCGAGCCTCGACCGGACGGGTGATTGTCCTCAAACTTCAAGAGCAGGTGACGATGCTTTCCTTGGTCGGCGGCCGCGAGCGGGTCGTGCCCATCGTCGCTTACGGTCGCCGACTTCCGCCTCCATCTTGATTACTCTCCCTTCCTGTGATGGTCCGTCCGTAGAGCTTTTAGCCGGTCTAGAAAGCCGTTGGCGGCCAGACGGTCGCCCAGGGGTCCGTGACCTTGCCTTGCTAACTCCGTACCTTGTCAGCCGGAACTTTGCGCTCGGCGACAAGGACCCGGTTCTCGAATAGCGCGTTGAACAGAGACCGGCGCAGCTCGTCCTCGGTATCGATATTGGAAGCGGTATCGGGCACGACGGCCCAGTCACGCAACGCGGCCCTGTTCGAAAAAAATGGTGAGATCTCGCGGCTTCGCCACCTCCCTGCTTTCTTGAAGCGCTCGACGAACGCGAGCGCGTCGACTAGCTGCGGCCCGGCCTCAAGGTCGTCCCAGAGGAGCGATCCCCAGTCCCAGTGGTCGTTCTCCGGGATCTCGACGTGGCCGTACCACCCGGGCACGTCCGGGAACTTCGACTTTCGGCGGCGGTAGCTTTTGATCGCGATTGTCCCGTCGTCCTGCTTGTCCGGCCAGACGTGATCGGGAGGAACGTCGAGCTTGTCGCGTGCGAGTTCCTTGATGGCCCCGAGCGCCTCGATCTGGAAGGACGATTTTGGTAGCCATGACTCCCGGGCCGACGAACCAATTAGCTCGAACTGGATTCGGATAAACCGGTTCGTTTGCGGGATGCCGCCGGCGAGGTTCTGGAGCGTACCGCATGACTTTCCAAGGGCCCTGTGCTGCCACACCGTGTCCTCACCGATCGTGAACGTCGGTGCGTCTGTCTGACCCTGCCCATAGGACGGCAAGTTGGGGGTCTCGGTCGTGTGCCCGCAGCCTTTCGGCGGACTGTCCATGTCCACGTCGCCCCAATCTTTTTCCGCTGGCCGGTGCTCCACCTTGATCCCACCCGGCAACTTCCTGATGAACCCGGCCGCCATGAGCGCTCCTTCCCGCTGAACACAACCCCGCAGTCGACACGATTATCCCGCAGCAGCCTGGGATCTCAAGTGACTTCAGGTGGCATCTGGGCTCTGACCAGAATGGGGGCGGCTCGATTCGGTCGGCTAGCTCGGGATCGTAGGGCGCGAACGTCAGCGAGAAAGCACTCGGCGTCCTCACGGCGGACGAACGTCTCGACCGCCTTCTCAGCCTCGGCGCTCACGACCACGTAGACGAGCACGCTTCGTCATCATCGCGCTGATGATCCG
>JALZFU010000069.1 GCA_030861385.1 Actinomycetota bacterium | reverse complement strand
CCGCTCCGCCCGGCAGGCGAGCTGAGTCGCGCCGAGGTCGCGGAGCTCAGAAAGGGAATCCGCCGCGCCCTCGAGCTCGGGATCGCCAGGCAGGGGACGACCCTCTCCGACTACCGCGACCCCGGGGGCCGGCGTGGCCGGATGCAATTCGAGCTGCGCGTCTACGGCCGGGGGGGAGAGCCGTGCGAGCGCTGCGGCACGCCGATCGAAAAGACGCGCGTCGCGGGCCGCGGAACGTGGTACTGCCCCCGCTGCCAGCGGTAGCGCGGACGGGCAGCGCGGGTCGAACGACCGCTCTCGCTAGGCGGCGAGCTTCTCGAGCTCGCCCGCGCGATCGAGCTGCCAGAGCTCGCTGAATCCGCCGATCGGCTCGCCGTCGATCACGATCTGCGGGACCGTCCAGCCGCCCGTCAGCTCCTCGAGCTTCGAGCGAAACTCGGGATCGTCGTCCACCCGGATCTCCTCGTAGGGAAGCCCGCGCTGCTCGAGGAGCGCCTTCGCCCGGACGCAGTATCCGCACCACGCGGTCGTGTAGAGCTCGATCCTCGCCATGACCCCACCCACAGAGTACCCGCTCCGGCGGCGAATCCAGCGACCGGGACCGGCCTCACCCGGGTCTAGACTGGCCTCCCGTGCCGGCACGAAGCTGGAAGACGGAAGCGGTCGTGCTGCGCTCGATCCGCTACGGAGAAGCGGACCGCGTCCTGCATCTCTTCACGCTCGAGCGGGGCCGAGTGGGGGCGATCGCGAAGGGCGCTCGCAAGACGACGTCTCGCTTCGGAGCGCGACTCGAGCCGTTCAGCCACGTTGAGCTCGTCCTCCACGAGGGCCGCGGCGAGCTCCAGACGGTCACCGCGGCCGACCTTCTCCGCTCCCACGACGCGAGCCGGGTCGACGCGTACCGGATGGCGGCCGGCCACATCGGCCTCGAGGCGATCCTCCGTCTCTTCCTTGAGGGCGACGAGAACGCGCACGCCTTCCACGCGCTCACACGGTTCCTCGACCTCCTGGACGGGGCCGGCGCGAGCCTCCCGGCTCGCCCCGCGCTCGACCCGCTCGTCCTCTCGTTTCAGCTCAAGCTCCTCTGGCTCTCCGGTTACCTGCCGCATCTCGCCGGATGCGCGTCCTGCGGGGAGGAGGCGGCGCTCGTCGGCTTCTCGCCGCAGGCGGGCGGCGCCGTCTGCGCGGCCTGCGAGGCGGGCTCGCTCGCCGTCTCCGCGGACGGCTTCGTGGGCATCCGCGCTCTTCTCGAGCGGCCGCTCGCCGAGGCAGGGGAAGCGGGGGTGAGCGAGCGCGGCCGGCGCGACGCGCTTCGGGTCATCGAGTCGTCGTACGAGTACCACGGCGGCTTTCGGATGCGGACGCTCGCGCAGAGAGCCTGACTAGGATGCGGCGCACGTGGGCGCTCCGACGTTTCAGGACGTGATCCTGCGGCTCGAGCGCTTCTGGGCCGACTACGGGTGCGTACTCGTCCAGCCTCACCACACCGAGGTTGGCGCGGGGACGTTCAACCCGGCGACCTTCCTCCGCTGCCTCGGCCCCCACCCCTGGAAGGCGGCCTACGTGGAGCCGTCGATCCGCCCCGCCGACGGTCGCTACGGCGAGAACCCGTTCCGCTTTCAGAAGTACTGGCAGTACCAGGTCGTCCTGAAGCCCGCGCCGGACGACGTTCTCGACGTCTATTTCGCCTCGCTTCGAGCCCTGGGGGTCGACGCGCTCTCGCACGACGTCCGGCTCGTCGAGGACGACTGGGAGGGTCCCACGCTCGGCGCCTGGGGGCTCGGGTGGGAGGTCTGGATCGACGGGATGGAGGTCACGCAGTTCACGTACTTCCAGCAGCTCGGCGGACTCGACGTCGACCTCGTCACCGCCGAGATCACGTACGGCCTCGAGCGCCTCGCCCTCTTCCTGCAGGGCAGGCGAAGCGTGTTCGATCTCGAGTGGGCTCCCGGCGTGACGTGGGGGGACGTCTTTCGCGAGAACGAGCGCCAGTGGTCCGTCTACAACTTCGAGGAGGCGGACGTCCCACTCCTCGCCCGCCGATTCGAAGAGCACGAGCGCGAGTGCGAGCGACTACTCGCGCGGCGGCTCGCACTCCCCGCATACGACCAGGTTCTCAAGTGCTCGCACGCGTTCAACCTGCTGGACGCGCGCGGCGCGCTCTCGGTCACCGAGCGCGCCGCGTACATCGGCCGCGTCCGCGCGCTCGCCCGTCGAGTCGCGCTCGCCCACCTCGAGGCCGAGCGACGCGAGCGCGAGGAGGAGCAGGAGCCGCCAGTCGTTGCGGACGCTGCTCTTTGAGATCGGCTGCGAGGAGCTCCCCGCCTCCGCGTGCGAGCTGGCGGCGGCGCAGCTTCCCGAGCTCGTTCGCCGGCACATCGCAAGCGACGGCGCGCCGCACGTTTTCGTCGGGCCGCGTCGCCTCGCCTTCCTCGTGCACGACGTGCCCGAGCGCGAGCCGGACCGGGTCGAACGACGGCGCGGGCCCTCCGAGCAGCTCGCGTTCGGCGACGACGGTCACCCGACGCGCGCCGCCGAGGGCTTCGCGCGCGCGAGCGGCGTCGCGGTCGGAGAGCTCGAGCGGGCGGAAGGGTTCGTCTGGGCGACGCAACGGATCGAGGGCCGGCCGGTCGTCGACCTCCTTCCCGCCGCGCTCGCTCGCATCCTCCGCGAGCTCGCCTTCCCGAAGACGATGCGCTGGAACGGCGGCGGCCTCCGCTTCCCGCGGCCCGTCCGGTGGCTCTGCGCGAAGCTGGATCACGAGACCGTCGTCGTCGACGTCGACGGGATCCCGAGCGGGGCGACGTCGCGCGGGCACCGGTTCGCGGCCGGCGAAGCCGGAGAAGTGGAGGTGATGCACGCGGGCGAGTACGCCGACCGCCTCCGGGAGGCAGGCGTCGAGCCCGACCACGATGTTCGCCGGGCCGAGATCCTGCGCGCCCTCGACGATCTCGGCGAGTGGAGCGACCCGCGCGGGGTCCTCGACGAGGTCGTCCACCTCGTCGAGCGCCCGCTCGTGCTCACGGGCGAGTACGACGAGCGGTTCCTCAAGCTTCCCCTCCGCGTCGTCGAGACCGTCATGCAGTCGCACCAGCGCTACTTCCCGCTCACGCCGGGCCGCTTTGCGTTCGTCGGGAACGGCGGCGACGTCGACGTCGTCCGGGCCGGGAACGAGAACGTCCTCGCCGGCCGCCTCGACGACGCGGCCTTCTCCTACGCGCACGACGTCGAACGCGGGATCGAGCGGATGCGGGAGGAGCTCGCGGCGATCACGTTTCATGCGCGGGCCGGGAGCTTCGTCGAGAAGACCGCGCGCCTCGAGGCGCTCTCCGCCGAGCTCGGCGGCGGCGAGGCCTCGCAGACGGCCGCGCGGTATGCGAAGGCCGACCAGGCGTCGTCCATGGTGCACGAGTTTCCCGAGCTCGAGGGGTTCATCGGCGGGCACTACGCGCGACTCGCCGGGTTGCCGGACGCCGTCGCGGCGGCGATCGAGGAGCACTACCTCCCGGATTCTGCGGGCGGTCCCCTCCCTGAGACGGCCGCCGGCCGGGTTCTCGCCGCCGCCGACAAGGTCGACAACCTCGCGGTTGCGTTCGCGCTCGGGGAGCGGGCGACGGGATCGCGCGACCCGTACGGCCTCCGCCGTGCTGCGATCGGACTCTGCCGGCTAGCTGTCGAAGGCGGTCTCGAAGTCGACGTCTCGGCGCTCGTCGAGCGCGACCTCGGGCTTCTCGTCGAGCAGGGCGCGGAGGTGAGCGACGACCCGCGCGACGTCTCGACGTTCGTGCTGGAGCGCCTCGAAGGTCTCCTCGACGTCCCGGTCGAGTTCGTGCGGGCGGCCCGCGCCGCCCCCGTCGCGGATATCGGTGCGGTCGCGGAGCTCGCGCAGGCGCTCGCGGCGGAGGCCGACTCGGACGACTTCGAGCACGCGTACGTCGCCTACGAC
>JALZFU010000132.1 GCA_030861385.1 Actinomycetota bacterium | reverse complement strand
GCTGGTGGTCGCGGGTGGGCGCTGCGTGAAGGCGAGCCGCTTCCCCGGCCCCGCCTCCGCACCCGGGACGGCCGCCGCGGCCGCGGCCAGCACGAGCAGCCCGACCACGGCGAGGCGCACGGCTACCGGTACACGCACCGGTCGTCGAGCTACACGCGGACGCGCTGCGTCAGAGATTCGAGTGGTCATGAAGTGAGTTGGACGCATGGGTGATGGGGGACCGTCCGGGATCCGGGCCTGCGTCGCTGAACGTCCAGGCGAGCGCCCCGTCGCGGAGCATTCCAATGGGCCGAGGCGAACCATCCATGCCGAGCGTGTGCCACCCCGCCCCGTCGGTCGTGAGGGTAGTGGTACCCCGATCCGGGCTGGTCGCGCCGAAGCGGGATGAAGGTCTGCAGCGGCGACCGCTGCCGGCGGCTCGTTCGGTCTCGTAGGCACCTCGCCCGCGATTTCCTCAAGGAGCGCGAGGCGCCAGGGGCTGACCGGATCGGATGGAGATTTCACGGCCGTACCTTCCATCGGTCGATGAGGTTGGCGAGCTTAGACCGGCGCGGTCCCTTTCGCCACGCTGAGAGAGTTCGCTGCCGGACCCATGAAGGGGCTGACAGTGACACTTCCCCTGGAGTAGACGGCACCCGATCCCGCACGCGTCGGCCTGTTCTCCATCGAGACAACTTACATTCAGCGCACATCCCGTCCCAGGTGCCGGAACCCACCGCCCGCATCGGCCAATTCCCGCCACGCCAGACCAAAAGCCGTGCTCACGGGGAAGATCCCCGCCTTCCCCGCTACCCCGGAGAAGCTGAGACCGGCTGTCAGGCCGGAGGTCCCGGGTCCCGTCGGTCCCGTAGAAAATTCCTGCAAATAGCGCGGGATATGCGGCAAGAAGCCCTGTGAGCCGCGCGCCGAGAGGGAATCGAGCACGTGATCGAGGCGAGAACCGGGCAGGTGCTCGTCACCGCAGCGCCCGCGCCCCGGCGTCGGCCGGCCGTAGTGGGATCCGTATTCGACGCCCTACGAGGCGACCCCGTACTCGGCCTTCAGCGCCTGCCGTCGCTCGATCTCGCGCTCGGTCGGCTCCTCGAGTGCAAAGGAGCCGGTCTGGACGTCCCCGGCCCGCCGGTAGGTCGCCATGAACACACCGGTCGTCGAGACGGCGGAGTCGACGAGCTCGAGGCCGGACGGGGCGACGTCGTCGCCGAAGAGCCGCTTCCCCGGCCCGACGACGACGGGCGCGATCCAGAGCCGAAACTCGTCGACGAGACCGTGCGCGAGCAGCGTCTGGAGGAGCTCCGAGCTTCCGTAGACCTGGAGCTCTGGGCCGTCCTGCTCCTTCAGCGCGGCGACGGCCGTCCCGACGTCGCCCTCGAGCAAAGCCGAGTTGCTCCAGTCGAGGCTTGTCAGCGTCCGCGAGGCGACGTACTTCTTTGCGCTGTTCAAGGCATCTGCGATCGGCCCCTCAGCGTAGGGCCAGTACGCGGCGAAGATCTCGTACGTCCTCCGGCCGAGCACGAGCTCGAGCGGCTGCGCGAAGGCCTTTTCCAGCGCCTCTCCAATGACCTCGTCGAAGTACGGGAACGACCAACCTCCGTACCGAAAGCCGCCGCTCGGGTCTTCTTCGGGCCCGCCGGGCGCCTGCATCACACCGTCCAGGGTTAGCTGGGTGACTGCGACCAGCTGTCTCATCGTCTGTCTCCTCTCATACGTCAGCCGTGCGGTTCCCTCCGGCCGATGTAGCCGACCAGGGACGTGCTGCTGTCGAAGCGCGCGGCAGTCATCGCCGGCCTCCACGGGCCACGACCGGATCCTCGGCCAGGACCGCGTCGATCTCCGACGGCCTGCGTCAGGCCCTCCTCCATGCCCATGGCGGCGAGCTGCTCCATGGCCTCGACGGTCGGAAACTCGCTCTCGATCCACATTCGGGTCGTCCCGCCGCCGATCTCCTGGATGGTCACCCGCGCGGTCGTCATCGGGAGCTCGGCGTTCGGTGTGCCATCGTCGTTGGCGAAGCGATCGCGGAAGACGAGCCGATCCGGAGGCTCGACCTCGTCCACGTCCCAGAACCCGCGCGCTGATCACCCTCCGGGCCGGTCATGTCGTACTCGACGTGGCCGCCGGGGCGCAGGTCGTGCGCATCGACCGTCGCCGGGTACGTCGGCGGTCCCCCACCAGCGCTCGAGCTGGCGCGGATCGGCCGAGAGCTGCCGGACCCGCTCCGGCGAGGCGTCGAACTCCGCTTCGAGCGTCATCGTGCGCGACCGAGGTCCTCGCGGATGACGGTGACGGTGATCGGTTTGCCTCCTTTGGCGAATGGCTATGAGCTGGTCCATTCGCTCGACCCGCTGGCGCCACAGCTCCCGTAACGGTCGAGCAGGCGCCGCGCCACGCGGAGCCCCTCGAGGTTGGTGCCGACGACCTCCGCCGCCCGATTCGATGCTTGCTGACGAGACCGGCCCGCTCGAGGATGGCCACGTGCTTCTGCACGGTCGCGAGGCTCATCGGGTAGTGGGCGGCCAGCTCGGCTACACCCTCCGTCCCGTCGATCGCGCGGCGCATGATGTCACGCCGGGTGGCGTCGCAGTGCGCCGAAGATCTGGTCGTGGTCGAGGGCATCCGGATTCTTACAACCAACGGTTGTATGAAATGCGCCGCCGCGCGGGGCCCGGCTCTGCGGCTCTCGTCCTAGGCGCCCGGGATTCGGAGGAGAAGCAGCTGTCCTCCCTCGCGCTTGAGGCTGATGCCAGGCCG
>JALZFU010000130.1 GCA_030861385.1 Actinomycetota bacterium | reverse complement strand
CGGTCGCGCCGCGGCTCGTGGATCGCCTCGCCGAGATCGACGAGCCGGCCGAGATCCGCCGCCTCGTCGAGCCGCACGACCCGGACGGCGCGCTCCTCGCCGTCGCGCTCGCGCGTGACGCGGCCGGCGAGCGGCTCGTTCGCTACTTCGAGGAGCTCCGCGGCGTCCGCCTCGAGATCTCGGGGGGCGATCTGGCCCGCCTCGGCATCGGCGAGTCGCCGCGGGTCGGCGAGATCCTCGACGAGCTCCTGCGGCGCAAGCTGAACGGGGAGCTCGACGGCCGGGCGGCGGAGCTCGATGCCGCGCGCGACCTGCTGAACGTCGCGTGAACGACCTCGAGCTCTTCGTCTACCTGCTTCCGATCCTGCTCGCGAGCATGACGCTCCACGAGCTCGCGCACGCCTACGCGGCGACGCGAATGGGCGACCCGACGCCGCGGGAAGAAGGGCGCCTGACGCTGAACCCGATCGCCCATCTCGACCCGCTCGGCACGGCCATGTTCGCGATCACGTACTTCCTCTCGAGCTTCGTCTTCGGCTGGGCGAAGCCCGTGCTCGTCGACCCGCTCTACTTCCGGCGCCCGCAGCAGCAGATGGCGCTCGTCGCCGTCGCCGGCCCCATCGTCAACTTCCTGATCGCGCTCGCCTTCGTCGGCGTCCTCGTCCACGGCGATCTCGGCGGCGCCGCGTTCGACGTCGCCGTCCTCGCCTACCAGGTCAACCTGGTCCTCGGGATCTTCAACTTGATCCCGATCCCGCCGCTCGACGGATCGCGCATCGTCGGTGCCTTCATGGGCGAGGCGACGTACGCGCGCTGGAGCGGACTCGACCAGTACGGGATGCTCGCCATCTTCGGCCTCATCGTCGTCTTCCGGGACGAGTTCAACGAGCTCATGGGAAGCGCGTTCGACGAGTCGACGCGGATCATGGTCGAGCTCGTCGGCGGATGAGGCTCTTCCGCTGGGAGAGCGCGCCGGCCGGGTACGCGGTTGCGTTCTCGACGCGGCTCGGCGGCGTCAGCGAGGGACGGTACCGGTCGCTCAATCTCGGCGTCCTCACCGGGGACGAGCCGGATCGCGTGGTGGTGAATCGGCGACGCGTCTGCGACGCCGTGGGGGCGGACGCCGAGACGGCGACGATGGCGCTCCAGGTCCACGGGGCTCGCGTCACGGAGGCGGCGCCGCTCGGCGTCCTCGCTCCCGGGACGCCGTACGAGCCGTGCGACGGGCTCTGGAGCGACCGGCCGGGACAGGCGATGCTCCTCGTGACCGCCGACTGCGTACCGGTCGCGCTCGCGCGCGAGAACGGCCCGCGCGGGCTCGCGGTCCTCCACGTCGGGTGGCGGGGCCTCCTCGCGGGAATCGTCGAGAACGGCGTCGCCGCGCTTCGCGACGGACGGTCGGGGAACGGACGAGACGGTTACTTGGATGGCATCGCGGCAGCGATCGGACCCGCGATCGGGCCGTGCTGCTACGAGGTGGGCGACGAGGTCGCAGGAGCGTACCGGGAGCGCTTCGGCGCCGCCGTCCTGCAGGGGCGGAACCTCGACCTTCCCGAGGCGACGGCGCGGGCGCTTCGAGCGGCGGGCGTCAGGACGATCGACGAGACCCGGCGGTGCACCGCGTGCGAGGCCGATCTCTTCTTCTCGCACCGGCGGGACCGCGGGCGAACCGGGCGGCAGGGAGTCGTTGCCGTTATCCGCTGACCGAGTCGGGGCGAACGTCGCGCGCGTCCGCGCGGAAATCGGCCCCGACGTCGAGATCGTCGTCGCGACGAAGTACGTCTCGCTCGACGAGATGGCGGCGCTCGTCGAGGCGGGCGTTCACGTGGTCGGCGAGAACCGCCTCGAGGACCTCGCCGCGAAACGGGCCCACTACGGAGACGCGTTCCGCTGGCACTTCATCGGCCACCTCCAGTCGCGGAAGGCGCGCGACGTCTCGCAGCTCTGCGACCTCGTGCACTCGCTCGGCTCGCTCTCGGCGGCCAGGCGTCTCACGGCGCCGGCGCTCGTCGAGGTGAACCTCTCCGGCGAGCAGACGAAGTCGGGCATCGGAGAGGAGGAGCTGGACGCGTTCCTCGCCGAGACCGGCGCGCTCGGCGTCCAGGTGCGCGGCCTCATGACGATGCCGCCGCTCACCGACGATCCGGAGGCGTCCCGGCCGTACTTTCGGCGGCTGCGCGAGCTGGCGGGCGCGCGAGGACTCCCCGAGCTCTCGATGGGTACTTCGCAGGACTATCGCGTCGCTGTCGAGGAGGGCGCCACCCTCGTACGGATCGGGTCCCTCCTCTTCGAGCGTTAACATTCCCCGCCGGCATGGGCGTAGGAGAGGTCTGGAACCGTGCGCTCGTCTACTTCGGGATCGTCGAGGAGGACGAGTACTGGGACGACGAGGCCTTCGACGCCGAGGAGGAGCTCGACCGCGGCTACGGCGAGCGTCCGAACGTGCGGCGACTCCACGCGGGGCGCCGCCGCGGCTCCGAGTTCGAGGAATGGTCGGAGCCGGACGATGCTCAGCCAACCGCCGTGCTTCGGCCATCGCGGAGCCGCCGTGTGCCGCTCGAGGCGGTCGCGTCGGCGTCTGTGAAGGTGCATCTGGTCGTGCCGAGAAGCTTCAACGACGCCCAGTCGATCGCGGACAAGTTCAAGGACGCGGTCCCGGTGATCCTCAACCTCCAGGGAACCGACAGCGATCTGTCGAAGCGCTTGATCGACTTCTCGAGCGGCCTGACGTACGCCCTGAACGGCGGCATGCAGCGGATCGCCGACAAGGTCTTCCTCCTGACCCCGCGAAACGTCGAGGTCTCGGCGGAGGAGCGCGCCCGGCTCATCGAGCGCGGCTTCTTCAACCAGTCCTAGGGCGGGCGCGCGGCGCCCGTCGCGTGGTCTCCCGCCGCTGCGAGAAGTAGGTTTCCCGCGATGCCGTTGGCGGATGCAATCGACACGGCGCAGGGCTTCGTCAACACCCTCTTCCTCGTCTACCTCGCGCTCATCTTCCTCTACATCATCACGTCGTGGGTGCCGCTTCCCTACAACCTGTGGCTGAACCGGATCCAGCGGTTCCTGTACGACGTCGTCGAGCCCTACCTGCGAGTCTTTCGGCGCTTCTTGCCGCAGGTCTCCTTCGGGGGGCTCGGTCTCGACCTCTCGCCGATCATCGCGATCATCGTCCTCATCATCGCGAACCGGGTCGTCCAGGAGGGGATCGAGCTCTTCCGTTGAAGCCCTACGGGTGTCTCTGACGCCCGTAGAGATTCGACACGTCAGGCTTCCGCGCCGGCCCCTGGGGTACGCTCGCGGCGCCGTCGAAGGGCTGCTCGCAGACGTCGTAGCGAGCTACGAGGACGTGTGGCGCGACCGTGCCGACCTCCGCGACGAGCTCGAGCGCCTCGAGGCGGAGGTGGCGCGCTACAAGGAGCTCGACGTCCTGCTCCGAAACAGCCTCGTCTCGGCCGAACGCGCCGCCGACGAGCTCCGCGCCCAGGCCGGGAAGGAGGCGGGTACGATCGTCCAGGAGGCTCGTCTTCGGGCGCGGGACATCGTCGCGGCCGCCGAGGCCGAGCGGGAGCGCGTGCGGACGGACGTCCGCCGGCTGAAGGCGCTCGAGGCCGACGTGCGGGCGGGCTTTCGGGCGTTCCTCCTCGCCGCGATCGACCGGCTCGAGGCCGAGACCGCCGGACGGCAGGCGCCCGGCCAGGCGGCGTGAGCGCCGGGAGGGCGGGGGGAGGGCGGGATATACTGGGTCGGTGGCGAACGTCGACACCGACCGGTTCCGCACGCTTCTTCTCGATGAGCGAGCCCGCGTCGAGCACGCGCTCCGGCGCCTCCACGACGACAACCCCGGCACGCTCACGGAGGGGGAGGAGGAGGAGACGTTCGACAACCACCTCGGCGACGCCGCGACGATCACGTTCAACCGCGAGATGGACTACTCGCTCGAGGGGAACTCGGGGCACGTCCTCGCGGCCATCGACGAGGCGCTGAAGCGGATCGAGGAGGGATCGTTCGGAACGTGCGCCCGCTGCGGCAACCCGATCGCGGAGGCGCGCCTCGAGGCGATGCCGTACGCGACGAAGTGCATCGACTGCAAGCGCCTCGAAGAGAGGGCCTGACACAGCCGGCACCGAGGGTGATCGACGTCCGCGTCGGGTCCGCGACGGACGGGCGGGTTCCGATCTCCTTCGCCGAGCGCTCGCTGTCCGCCCGCCCGTTCCACTGGGCGGCGCTCGTCGCGGTCGCGCTCGCGGCCCTCCTCGCCGACCAGCTGACGAAGCAGATCGTCGTCAGCCGCCTCGCGTTCGGAGAGTCGGTGGACATCGCCGGCCCGTTCTCGATCCACCACGTCCGAAACTCGGGAATCGCCTTCGGCCTCTTCTCGACGTGGGCGTCGGTGGTAACCGTCCTAACCGCGCTTGCGGTCGCGTGGATGGTGGGCTACTTCGCGCGCTCGGGCGCAGGCCATCCGGTGCTCCCGGTCGCGCTCGGCTTCCTGATCGGCGGGAGCGCGGGAAACCTCGTCGACCGCCTCCGCCTCGGCCACGTGACTGACTTCCTCGACCTCCGGTACTGGCCCGCCTTCAACCTCGCCGATACCTTCATCGTCGTCGGCGTCGCGATCCTCCTCGGCGCGCTCATCTCGGGGGAGCGCCAGCCGCTCGCCGGGAAGCCGCGTCGGGGCCTTCTCGAGCGCAGCTGACGCCGTGGGGGGGAACTCCCCCTCGGGGCGGCGCCGGGTACTCGCGACCGGCGTACCGCCCGCCGCGGCGGGCGAGCGGCTCGACCGCTTCCTCGCGCGGCTTCCCGAAGTCGGGTCGCGCTCCGCGGCCGAGCGGTTGCTCGCGGAGAAACGCGTTCGCGTCGGCGGCGCCCCGCGCGGCAAGAGCTACCGAGTCGTTGGTGGCGAGGAGGTCGAGCTCGACCTTCCCGACCGCCGGGAGACCGGGCTCGTGCCCGAGGAGGTCTCGTTCGGAATCGCGTACGAGGACGACCACCTGGTCGTGGTCGACAAGCCGGCCGGCGTGGTCGTCCATCCGGGGGCCGGGCACGCGGACGGGACGCTCGTTCACGGTCTCCTCGCTCACGCGATCGCCGGCGGGGCGGAGCCCTCCCGGCCCGGCATCGTGCACCGCCTGGATCGCGACACGTCGGGCCTCCTCGTCGTCGCGCGCTCCGACGAGGCGCACCGCCGGCTGCAGCGGATGCTC
>JALZFU010000121.1 GCA_030861385.1 Actinomycetota bacterium | reverse complement strand
GGCATCGAGCACGCGGTCCCCGGGGCGTACCACGGCGGCCGCGGAGAGCCGCCGCCAGCGCCCGTCGAGGCCGGCCGTCATCACCCGGTTCATCGCGTCGTAGACCGGGCTGATCCGGTCGAACATCAGGCGGACGTCGTCGCCCGCAAGCCGCCCGGCGCGGATTCCGCTCGTCACGACTCTCCCCAGGGCGAGACCAGCGCGTTCTCGACCCCGAGTTGGTCGAGACAGCGCGCGACGACGAAGTCGACGAGGTCGGCGATCGTCTGCGGGCGATGGTAGAACCCCGGCGCGAGAAAGAGAACGACGGCACCGGCGGTCCGCAGGCGAAGCAGGCCCTCGAGGTGGATCGTCGATAGCGGTGTCTCCCGCGGCATGAGGACGAGGCGGCGCCCCTCCTTCAGCGCGACGGAGGCGGCACGGTGGATCAGGTTGTCCATGGCACCGGCCGCGACGGTTCCCACGGTCGCCATCGAGCACGGGCAGACGACGTAGCCGTCGACGCGCGCGGAGCCGCTTGCATAGGGCGCGCGGTAGTCGGCGGGGTCGTAGATGGTCGCCGTCCCCGCGTCGGCGGTGAATCGCTCGAGCACCGCGTCGCGCGGGAGCGCCGGATCGTCGTAGAGCTCGGTCGCGAGGACCTCGACGCCCGACGCGGAAGCGGAAACGCCGACCTCGCACCCGGCGCGCACGAGCGCGTCGAGGAGGCGAGCGGCGTACGGAGCGCCGGACGCGCCCGTGATCCCGAGGAAGATCCGCATGGGCGGCGGGTGGAGCCGCGGACTCTAGCCGCCGCCCTTCGACGCCTCGAGGAAGGCGGCGAGCTGGCCGAGCTGCTCGTCCGTCAGCGTCGGGAACGGCGGCATCGCCGTCCCCGGCTTCAACGCCTGCGGGTTCCTGATCCACCGGACCCAGTAGTCCTCGCCGCGGCCGAGCGACCCGATGTTCGTCAGGTCCGGGGCCCCGAGGTTCGAGGCGCCCTCGCCGGCGTACGTGTGGCAGTTCGCGCACCCGACCTCGCCGAAGAGGGTCGCGCCGGCGACGAGCTCCTCGTCGTCCGTCGGGAGGCTGTTCGCCTCGAGAAGCGCCTGACCGGAGATCGCGCTCGGCTCCTCGGCGGTCGCGCCCTTGTAGGTGAGGATGCCCATCGAGGCGATGACGAGGAGCGAAGCGACGACCGCGACCGGCCGGCGGACGATCCGCCGCTCCCGCCGCCGGTCGAGGAACGGCACGGCGAAGAGGAGGATCATGAGGATGGTCGGAATCCCGACGGTCGCGAGGATGACCGACTCCGGCCATTTGAAGATCCGGAGCAGGTAGAAGAGGAAGAAGAAGTACCAGTCGGGCCGCGGCACGAACGACGTCGTGCTCGGATCGGCCTCGGCCGTGTAGCGGGGCCCCAGCCAGCCCGCCTTGCCGGGCTCCTCGCCGGCCGTGTAGTACCAGATCGCGGCGAGCGCCACGATCACGCTGACGACCACGAGGCTCATCACCGTGTCGTGGAACATCGCGTGCGGGTAGAACGGCTTCCCGCGCCGCTGGATGTCGTCCTTGTAGCGGCGAAACTGCTCCCGCTGCTCGGGGCTGCTCACGAGCCCGTCCTCTCGCGCTCGAACTCGCGAGCGCCGCCGTTTCCGCGCGGGGCCGGGCTGACGAGGCCAGAACGGGAGGGCCGACCGTCGGGAGAGGGCTCGTAGCCGGCGGCGCTCTTCGTCCACGGGGGCGGCGTGATGCCGAGCCGGATGACGAGGTAGAGGTGGAGCGAGATCAGCCCGATGATCCCTCCCGGGATGAGGAGCATGTGAAGGGAGTAGAAGCGCGAGAGCGTGTCCGCGCCGATCTCCTGGCCGCCGCGGAGGAAATCGCCGAGGAACGGGCCGACGATCGGCGCGTTCGCGTTGATGTTGATCGCGACGACGGTCGCCCAGTAGGCCGTCTGGTCCCATGGAAGCAGGTAGCCGGTCAATCCCTCGGCAAATCCGAGGAGCAGGATCGCGGCCCCGACGAGCCAGTTCAGCTCCCGCGGGTACTTGTAAGCACCGAACAAGAACACGCGCCCCATGTGCAGGAACATGAGGATGATGAAGACGCTCGCGCCCCACCGGTGCATGCCCCGGACGAGCCAGCCGAGCGTGAGGTCGTTCGTGATCGTCTCGATCGACGCGTATGCCTTGTCGGGGTCCGGCTTGTAGTACATGGCGAGGATCACGCCCGTGACGAGCTGGACGAGGAACGCGGTAAGCGTGGCCGACCCGAGCGTGTGGAACCAGTTCGTCTCGGCGGGGACCTTGCGGAAGAGGAAGTAGCGGAGGGCGCCGATCAGGCCCGAGCGCTCCTCGAGCCAGTCGACCGGGTAGAGGACGAGCGCCTCGACCTGCTGCTGGCGCTTCGACTTGCGTCGGCGGGTCGGGGTCGCCATCAGGGCACGTAGGGGTAGAAGTACTGCTCCGGGCCGTCGACGTGCTGCCCGGGGTCGACGAGCTCGTAGGCGATGATCTTCGCGTCCGCTCCCGAGCCGTCGACTTTGCCGACGCTGTAGGGCTTGTCGAGGACGAGGCGCCCGTTCACGATCGAGAACTCGTAGCGGTCGAGCGCGCGCACGGGCGGGCCGGCCGTCCTGTTCCCCTCGGTGTCATAGGCGCCGCCGTGGCACGGACAGCCGAATCCGTTCGGCTGCGTCCCAAAGAGCTCGACGCCGCCGTTCTTCGTCTCGACCCGCTTCGGCTTCTCGTCCGTGATGCCCTGCGGCCGGACCGGGCAACCAAGGTGCACGCAGCGGTTCGAGATGATCGTGAAGCTCGGCTTCCCGTTCGCGACGCCGTTGTTTCGGATGTAGGCCGTTCGCCGGAAGACGGCGCCCGTGTCGTCCTCGTCTTGGGGAGCGACGGAGGTGAACTTGGCCACGATCCACTGGCCCTCGGGGAAGTTCTCGAGCGGGCCGAGGTCGACCGACTCGTACTCCTGCCCGACGAAGGAGGGGAGGACCATGAACCCGAGCGCGGGGAGCGTGACGATCCCCCCGATCGCGGCGCCGATGCCGAGTGTCGCTCCCTCGAGGAAGACGGACCGCGGGTAGCGGTGCACCTCCTCCTCTTCCTCCTCCTCTTCCGGCAGGGCGTGCGCGGGCGGCGCGGGCGGCGGCACGGCGCGGATCTCCCGCGTCGCATCGCGGATCCAGAGGAAGGCGAGGACGACCGCGATCGCGGCCCCGATCGCGACGATGAGCCACGACGTGATGATCAGTCCGACGAGGACGAGCGCGACGCCGAGCGCGAACCCGAAGGGCCAAATCGAAGGGGAAGGAAGATGCGGCGACTCGTCGTGGTGCTCGACGTCGTCTCCGGGCCGCTCTAGCTCGTCGGCCACCAAACCCCCTTCGGGCGTGTTACAAGCAGAAGCATTCTTTCGGGTTTCGGCGACTGTGTCAAAGACGTAGCTTTTGGCGCAAACCCCTGGAAATGCGGCCGTTTTGCCCGCTTGAAGCCTCGATTCCGTACTCCCCCCAGCGACGATCGACCAAGTCACGAACTTCGGCGCTCATCTCGATTCGACGAGGCCACTCGCGGGCCCCTTCGACCGCGAGCTTGTGCGTCGCGTCGATCCCGAGCTTTCCGCCGTAGCAGTACGCGACGGCCGCATGGTCGAGCTGGTCGGCCGGGCCCTCGGAGACGACGACGTCGCGCTTGGGATCGACGTTCGCGCCGACGTGGAAGAAGACCTGCTCGTAGTCGTGGACGTCGACGAAGTCGTCGACGACGACGACCTCCTTCGTGAGGCTGAGCATGCCGAGCCCCCAGATCGCGTGCATCACCTTCTTCGCGTGCCCAGGGAACGCCTTCCGAATCGAGACGATCGCACAGTTGTGGAACGCTCCCGCGACCGGGAGGTCGAGGTCGACGATCTCGGGCACCGTCATCCGGACGGCCGGCAGGAAGATCCGTTCGGTCGCCTTCCCGAGCCAGGCGTCTTCCTGCGGCGGAACGCCGACGACGATCGAGGGGTAGATCGCGTCGCGGCGCATCGTCATCGCCGTCAGGCGGAAGATCGGGAACTCCTCCGGCGGGCTGTAGTAGCCCGTGTGGTCGCCGAAGGGTCCCTCGATCCCGACGTCGCCCCGCTCGACGTACCCCTCGAGGACGATCTCGGCGCTCGCCGGCACCTCGAGGTCGACGGTCTTCGCCTTCACGAGCTCGACCGGCGCGCCGCGCAGGAAGCCCGCGAGCATGAGCTCGTCGACGTGCTTGGGAAGCGGGGCGCTCGCGGCGTACGTTGTCACCGGGTCGCAGCCGAGCGCGACCGCGACCGGGATCCGGCCCTCGCTCGCGAGCCAGTCGGCGCGGCCGTCCTTGTGAATCTGCCAGTGCATGAAGGTCGACCGAGAGTCGAGCTTCTGCATCCGGTACATCCCGACGTTTCGGGTACCGGTCCGTGGATCCTTCGTGATGATCGCCGGAAGCGTGATGAACGGCGCCGGGTCGCCGGGCCAGCAATGCTGGATCGGCAGCCGGTCGAGGTCCGGCTCTCGGACGACCTCCTGGCAGGCGCCGCGAGCGACAGTCTTCGGCAGGGAGTCGGCGAGACGCTTGAGCTTCCCGAGCCCCCTCACCTTCTCGACGAGCCCCTGCGGCGGCTGGAGCTCGAGGACGTCCGCGAGCCTCTCGGCGACGGCGTCGAGGGTCGGCGCGCCGAGCGCGAGCGCCATCCGCCGCTCCGTCCCGAACTGGTTGATGAGGAGGGGATGCTTCGCTCCCTTCGGGTTCGAGAAGAGGAGCGCCGGGCCACCGCGCTTCACCGTTCGGTCGACGATCTCGGTGACCTCGAGGTAGGGGTCGACCTCCGCCTCGACCTCCACGAGCTCGCCCTCGCGGCGCAAGAGGTCGAGCCAGGAGCGGAGGTCGGAGGCGACCGCGGACACTCGCGCCCGAGTCTATCCGGGGAGACTCGCGCCAGTTTCGGGCGAAGCCGCGCTAGTAGACGCGGCGCGTGGCGCGCCGCG
>JALZFU010000111.1 GCA_030861385.1 Actinomycetota bacterium | reverse complement strand
AACGAGGGCCGGGCGCCGTCTCGCTTAAGGCTCTACCGAGATCCGAGCTGTCGGGACCCGACCACTCGGTGACAGTCCACCCTAGCCGGAAGCGCGAAGGCGAAACGAGCGAGGGGAGCGCCGTGGCGCTCCCCTCGTCGAATCGATCAGCCCGGTTCGTTACTTCACGATGTCGAAGTACCCGTACACGGACTGGATCGTCGGGTGCGAGATGGTCACTCTGTACGACCCGAGATCGAGCGGAGCGCCCGCCGGGTTGATCAGCGTGCTCCTCTTACTCGAGAGGTTGTAGATGTACTGCTGTGCCGTGGCGTCGTAGCGCATGTCGTCGCCCGGGTCGGGGACGCTCTCGACGCTCACCTCGTTCACCGTTCCACCGCCGCTCCCGACCTTCGCGAGGTCGACGTCGGGAGCCAGAGTCCCGACCGACGAGCCGGCGCAGTCCGTGATCCGGAGCTTGAGCGGGAAGGTGCTGCCGAGCTTGAAGTTGCTCGACTTGTCGGCATTCATCGGTTGGAGGAGCCCGCTGGTCGCGTAGAGCAGCGAGACGGCCTTCGGCGCGCTGCTGTTGCTGCCTGCTCCGCCGTCCTTATCGGTCACGCTCACGGACACCGCGTAGCTCCCCGCGCTGTACGTGTGCGACTTCGACTGGGCACCGGTTGCCGACGCGTTGTACGCCGTGTGCTGCCCGTCGCCCCAGTTGATGTCGACGGCCCACGGGTTGTCGTTGACGCCCGGGTCGCTGAAGCTGAAGCTCAGCGAGACCTGGTTTCCGGCGACGCAGGCCAGGCCGCTCCCGCCGCTCAGCGCGAGTGCGCTCACGCTCGGAGCGACGTTGTTGACCGTCACCTGGTCGGTGTACTGCCTGAGCCCGCCGTCCTTGTCGATGATCGCGGCGCTCACGGTGTACGTCCCGTTGTCCGCGAAGGGGCAGGCCTGCGAGGCGCTCGCCCCGCTTCCGCTGTAGCTTGCGCCGCTCAGGTCGGCCCCGCTGCACGAGAACGCGTAGTGGAAACCGGCGGCCGTGTCAACCGACGAGGGATCGCTCTCGCCGCTGAGCGAGATCGTGGCCGAGCTCCCCTCGCTGATCGGGCCACTGTTGCTGATCGACGCGGATGGAGCGACGTTCGTCGCCGACCAGTTGAACGACTCGGTCACGAGCGCGTGCTCGCCGTCGTCAGCCTGCACGACGACCGTGCCGGAAGCAGGGCCGTCGTCGGGCGTGTAGCTCCACGACCAGGTTCCGTCGTGGTTGTCGGTAACGATGCCCGCCCCGCTCTGCTTCGAGATCGAGAGGGAGCTCGGACCGTCCCCGTCCGTGAAGGAGCCCGAGGCCGAGAGGGCGCTGCCCTCGTTGCCGCTTGCGTTCGACGGCAGGTTCTGGGGCTCGGGCTTGTAGTCGTTCGAGTCACAAGCGAGCCCGCGCCCGTCCCCATCGTTGTCGGCCTGGCCCGGATTCTGAACGAGCGGGCAGTTGTCGGCCGTGTCCGCCACACCGTCGTTGTCGTCGTCGGGATCGCAGGCGTCGCCGAGGCTGTCCCCGTCGTTGTTCGCCTGGTTCGCGTTCGAGTCGAACTGGCAGTTGTCGCTTCCATCGGCGACGGTGTCGTTGTCGTCGTCGGGATCGCAGGCGTCACCGAGGCTATCGCCGTCGTTGTTCGCCTGATCGGAGTTCGGGGCGTTCGGGCAGTTGTCGACGTCGTCGTTCTTGCCATCACCGTCCGTGTCCGGGTTGGAGACGGTGACGTTGTACGTCGCCTTCACGTTCGAGCCGCTGATGTCGGGCTGCGAGTTCGTTCCCGTCGCTCCGATCAGCCAGACGGCCTGATACGTGTACGTGCCCGCGTTCGAGGGCGCCGTGATCGTGACCTGAGCCTGCTGCGTCGCCGTGCTCGAGACGCTCGGGGCCGGGTTAGGGCACGGGCTTCCGTCGTTCGGCCAGCTCGTCGAGCGCGGCCCGACGCCGCCGTTGGTGCCGCTTAGGCTTCCGTCGGCCGGTTTCTGGGAGTTCGCCACCGAGTACGTAAGCGCGACGGTCTCGCCACTGTCAAGGTGCTGCTGCGTGTTACACGTCAGCGTGAAGCTGACGGTCTTCGTCACCGACGCGCCCGGCGCAAGCGTAAGCGCGACAGGGTTCGACTGTGCGTCGAGCACGTCGCCATCCGCCGTCACAGTGTCGCCCGCGAACGCGACCGCGCCAAGCGCGGCCGCCGCGAGGACTGTGCCGAGGATGAGCGTGAACCGCCCCCTCCTCATTACTTGTTTCGGAGTTGCCACCCTCTTACTCCCCTTTCAGTTGCCGCAGTGGAAGGGCTCTGCACGCCACCCCACGCGTTGACCGCCTGTCGGTCGCGAAGCGCCCGCACGCCCGAACAACGGGCTCCGCTCGGGCCTGCCGGCTCCCGACCCTCGTCAATCACGTCTCGCCGCACCTCCTCCGCAGTTGCACGACAGTGCGCTACAAGGTGACGCGAAACAAACGCGCCGGGAAGAGGTTGGCGTCGAGGTTTCCGATGAGATTTCTCATCGCCGGAGAAGCGGCGAAAGCGGCTAGAGAAGCTGCTCGCGGAGCGCCTCGAGGAGCCGCCGCTGCGCCTGGGGCGGAACGACCGCCCGGCCTGAGACGACGGCGCGAACGGCGGCCGCGACATCGCGGTCGCCGTTATCCGCGCGAATGTAGCCCGACGCCCCGACCAGGAGGTACGTCAAGCAGTCGTCCTCGTCGAGCGAGGCCGTCAGGATCACGACCTTGCTCCGCGGAACGACCTGGGCGATCTTCCCCGTCGCGACGAGCGCCGACCCCGCGAGATCGTCCATGATGACGCAGGCGTCGGGCTCCTCGCGGACCGTCGCCTCGACTGCTCCCGAGGCGTTGTCCTCGCTCGCGCAGACGTCGAAGCCGGCCTCCTCGAGGTCCGCGCCGAGCGAGCGCCGAAGCGACGCCTCGGAAGCGGCGACGAGGATTCGAAGGTCGTCGCCGGTGCATGGGCTCGAATGGCACTCCACGCGAGAATCGTGCTAACTGCCCACGCGACGGCGCAACGACCGGGGCGCTGATTTAGCTCATCGCTCGCGGAAGTGGCGGACGAGCTCGTCGCGGTCGCGAACGTGAAGCTTCTTCATGATCGAGTTCGCGTGCGTTCGAACCGTGACGGGGGAGAGCACGAGCCTGCGGGCGATCTCGGAGGTGCTGAATCCGTGTCGCAGGAGATCGAGGATCTGCCATTCGCGACTCGTGAGCTGTGCTTCCCGGCCGTCGGCGGCAGCGCTTCGACGCCGGGCGCTTCGGTCGCGAAGCTCGGTGATCACGCGTCCGACGAGCGCGGGAGCGAGCGCCGCGTCCCCGTCGACGACGCGCGCGAGCTCGTGGGGAAGCTCGGCCGGGTCGATGTCCTTGAGAAGGTAGCCCGCGGCGCCGGCCTTGAGCGCCGACAAGAGGTCTCGGTCCTCGGTCGAGATGGTCAGCATGACGACCTTCGTCTTCGGAAGCCGAGCGGTGATCTCCCACGCGGCGGCGACTCCCCCGCCGGGCATGGCGACGTCGAGAAGGCAGATGTCCGGCCGCTCCCGCACGGCTGCGTCGACCGCCCCGGGAGCATCGCTCGCCTCGGCGCAGACCACGAAGCCCCCGTCGCTCTCGAGCGTGAGCCGGATGTCCTCCCGGGTGGGAGCGTGATCGTCCGCGAGGACGACGCGGATCGCGCCGTCTCTCTCCGTCATCGCCTCCCCGCCCTCATAAGACCACCTCGACCTCCGTTCCGCGGCCCGGCTCCGCGTCGACGCGAAGCTCTCCGCCGAGGGCCGCGGCACGCTCGCGCATCGCGCGCAGCCCGAAGCCGCTTCGTCCGTCGCGGCGCCCCGCGGTAGCAGGATCGAATCCGGCCCCGCTGTCTCGGACGCGGATGCGCAGACGGCTTCCGTTCTCGAGCTCGACGCGAACGAGATCGGCGTGGCCGTGCCTTGCTGCGTTCGTGATCGCTTCCGAGACGATCCGAACGAGCGCCTCGCGCGTCTCGGCGGGAGCGTCGACGTCGGGGGCAAGCGTGAGGAGGACCTCCGTCCCTTCTCGCGCGGCGACGTCGCGCGCCGCGCGGGCGAGGACCACGTCGAGCGGCTCGTCGACCGGATCGGCGAGCGCCGCGATTGCGCGGCGGGCGTCGCCGAGACCGCGCTCCACCGCGGCGGTCGCTCGCTTCACGAATGGGTTCTCCGGATCCAGCCGCCTCAGGTTCCTTCCCACGAACGCGAGCTCCTGGGCGAGGCCGTCGTGTAGATCGCGGGCGATGCGGCGCCGCTCCTCGAGGACGGCCGCCCGCGACGCCACCTCCCAGTACGAGCTGATCTCACGGAGCGCGGCCGCGAGGACGACGACGTAGAAGAGGAGTCGCAGCGCATCGCCGATGTAGACCCAGTCCGTATAGAGCGACGGGTAGAGGAAGTAGTTCACGCGCGCAACGGCGGCGAGTACGCAAGCGACCGCGAGCCAAGCGACGAACGGATCCCGCTCGCGCTCACTTCGACGCGTGAATCCGAGGGCGGCAGCGGCAAAGAGGGCGCCGACGAGGAGCTGCACCGCGAGCACGGCCGGATGGCCGACGAGGTGCGGTCGCCCGGAGACTTCCGGCGCGACGACCGTCTCCACGCCGCTCGGGAGCTTCGAGACGAGACCGCCGACGACGATCGCGGTCGTGCCGAGAAGGACGAAAGGCGTCACGAAGACGAGAGCCGTGGCGCGCCTCACGCGGCGTACTCGGCGAGCGGGGATGAACGCGCCCGCCGCGAGCGCCGCGGCACCGAGCACGCGTCCCAAAACGGCGGCCCACGTTGAGAACGTGGCCGACTCGACCTCGAACACCACCGCCGGCAGGGCGGCGAAGAAGAGGTTCGTCAGGGCGAAGAGAGCAAGGGCGGTGAAGAGCGCCAGGTCGTCGAGACGTCTCCGGCGCCGAAAGCGTCCGAGGAGGAGGTATGACGCAAGAAGGGCGACGAGCGCCGCGGCGGATTCGAACGCGACGTGCACCTCACGCTGGCGGTAGGCGAACTGAAGCTCCGGCAGAAGCGCGATGAGACCCGTGACGAGACCAGCGAAAATGGCCGTCGCCAGAACCGGCGCCGCAGGTCGCCGCAGCATTTGACAGTTCTTACCACGTTAGGATCGACAAAGGAAGCGCCGGATGCCCGGTGGGAGAGGCAAACACGACCACGAGACGCCGCGAGACGAGACGCTCGCCGGCGGCGGAGCTCAGGCCGCTTGCCGTTCCGCGCGCCGCGCGCGAGCCTTCGCCGCCTCGACCTCTCGGTCCTTCGGCGGCGCTCGCGTTACGAGCTCGTCGAGAAGCGCGGCGGACGCGGCTGCGACGGCGTCGACGGCGCGCTCGAACGCCTCCTCGTTGGCTCGAGACGGCTTCGTGAAGCCGCTGATCTTCCGCACGTACTGGACGGCGGCCGCACGCATCTCCGCGTCCGTCGCCCGCGGCTCTCGGTTGTAGAGGGTCTGGATGCTTCGGCACATGTGACCAGCCTAGCGCGCGATACCGCACGAAACGCCCCACCAGCGCGTTGCCGCCGACGGGCGTAGGGGTACCTTTCGGGCGAGTAGGGGGTGATCCGTTGGCTACGCGGGCGGACGAGGCGGAGACGAAGGAGCTGCGCTCGAGGGCGAGGCGCTACGTCCTCGACGTCAGGCTCGCCGACGGCGAGGAGCTGCGAGCGCCGGCCGGCTCGGACATCGAGCTGGCGCGGGCTCAGCTCGCCTCCATCCACGCGACCGGCGCCTCTGACGAGTTCGTCTCGCTCGGCGAGAACACGGTCGTCCGCGCTCGCGACATCCGCTACGTCCGGCTGCGCGCGGAGGATGAGGAGAACGAGCGCGGCCTCATCGAGTCGCTGAAGGAACGAGTAGGAGGGAGTCACCGGATGACGACGCACGACACGGAGCAGGGCTCGCGGACCACACGCATCCGCAGTTCGGGCGGCGAGAGCGGCGGCTTCTTCGACGAGCCGGCCGGCTACGGTCGCCGGCCGTGGGCGGAGACGAGCCCGTTCTTCCTGAAGAGTGAGTTCCTCGTCCTCGCAGTGATCGTCCTCGGCGTCACGATCGCCATGGGCGTGCTCGACACGTTCAACGCGAACCGCGGCTGGCTCCTGATCACGATCATCGGAGCTGCGTACATCGTGAGCCGTGGCCTCGCGAAGTCGGGGACGCGGGATCCGAACCCGCGCGACGGGGGGCACGACTAGCGCTTATCCGCTCGCCGCGGGCGCAGTCGCACGCCGTGGCCGACCGGGGTGAAAGGCTGACGGCGTGGAAGAGGAGGTTCGGCGCGGGCGGCGCGTCGTTCGTCTCACCGCGCTCGAGCGAGTCTGGTGGCCGGCCGAGGCGATCACGAAGGCGGACGCCGTCGCCTACTACCGCGACGTCGCGGCCGTGCTCCTTCCTTACCTCCGCAACCGTCCGTTCACCATGAAGCAGCACTACACGGGTCCGCGGAGCCCGTTTCGGTGGATCAAGGACGCTCCCGCCGCGATGCCCGACTGGATCCCGGTCTCGCCGCAGCCCGCGAAATCCCGCCGCGGCGCGCTCGTCCGCTACCCGCTCGTGAACGATGAGCTCGCCCTCCTCTGGATGATCGAGTTCGGGTGTGTCGACCTCCACGTGTGGACGTCGCGAGCGGACCGCCCCGATCGGCCCGATTTCGTCCTCTTCGACCTCGATCCCACCGGTGTCGCGTTCGGGGACGTCGCGCGAGCCGCCCTCCTCCTTCGGGACGCCTTGACGGCGCTCGGTCTCGCGTCGTTTGCGATGACCACGGGCGGGGACGGGCTCCACGTCCGCGTCCCGATCGCCCGGCGCCATACGCACGAGGAGGCGCGGCTGTTCGCCGAGGTCGTCGCCGGCGCGCTCGTGCGGGCGACGCCCGGACTCGTGACCACCGAGCGCTCGCTCGCGCGAAGGCGCGGCGTCTTCCTCGACACGAAGATGAATGGTCACGGCCAGCAGGTCGTCGCTCCGTACTCCCTCCGACCCCGCCCGGCCGCGCCGGTCGCGGCGCCGCTCCGTTGGGACGAGGTCGGACCCGCCCTCGACCCGGCGTCCTTCACGCCGGCCACCGTTCGCG
>JALZFU010000021.1 GCA_030861385.1 Actinomycetota bacterium | reverse complement strand
GCGCGTGCCCCTGCACGCGACCGCGAACGGCAAGATCTTCCTCGCGTACGGCGCGGCTCGCACTCCGGCCCACCTTGACCGCCTCGCCTCCGAGACGATCACCGAGCCCGCTCCCCTAGAGCGCGAGCTCGCGGACGTGCGGGCGCGCGGCTATGCCACCGCGGTCGACGAGCTGGAGGACGGGCTCGCGGCCGTCGCCGCCCCCGTCTTCGGGTCGGACGGCGCGGTCGTCGCCGCCCTGAGCATCTCCGGACCGAGCGTTCGCCTCACGTCGGAGCGGATGGACGCCGTCATTCCCTACCTGCAGGAAGAGTCGGACGCGCTCTCGGCGCGACTCGGGTACACGAGAAGAGGAGCAGCATGACTCACGACGAGATCCTCCAAGGGCTCTACGACAACACGCTCGTCGGCAACGCGCCCGAGGTGAAAGACCTGGTCAATCGCGGCCTCGAAGACGAGCTCAACCCCGAGAAGATGCTCTACGACGCGCTCATCCCCTCGCTCGAGGAGGTCGGCGCGCGCTTCGAGCGCGGCGACTTCTTCGTGCCCGAGATGCTGATCGCCGCGCGCGCGATGCAGGGCGCTCTCGACATTCTCCGCCCGCTCCTCGCCGAGACGGGCGCGGAGCAGGTCGGGACGTACGTGATGGGCACCGTCAAGGGCGACGTGCACGACATCGGCAAGAACCTCGTCAACATCATGCTCGAGGGCGCCGGCTTCACGGTCCACGACCTGGGCGTGAACGTCGCACCCGAGACCTTCGTCGAGAAGGTGCAGGAGCACAAGCCCGAGATCGTCGGCTTCTCGGCGTTCCTGACGACGACGATGCCGATGTTCAAGGCGAACATCAACGCGCTCGAGAAGTCCGGGATCCGCGGCGACGTGATCGTCATGGTCGGCGGTGCCCCCGTGACGCAGGCGTACGCGGACGCCGTCGGGGCCGACGCGTACGCGGCGGACGCGTCGACCGCGGTGCGCCTCGCGAAGGACCTGATTCAGAAGCGCCGGGCCGCCGTCCTCGCGTGATGGCAAGCCCGAGCGGCCGACGGGCGCCGAAGGCACGATAGTGGAGACCACGGTCGGGTCTCCGTCCAAGACGGTCGTCATCGGCCCCGAGCGCCCGTTCTGCATCATCGGCGAGCGGATCAACCCGACCGGGCGGAAGGCGTTGCAGGAGCAGCTGCAAGCCGGCGACCTCTCCCAGCTCGAGCTCGACGTCGCCGAGCAGGTCGCGGGCGGCGCCGACGTGCTCGACGTGAACGTCGGCGACCCGCTCGCGGACGAGGTCGAGCTGATGCGGCGGGCGATCCCACTCGTTCAGGATCTGACGGATCTTCCTCTTTCCATCGACTCCTCCGTCGTAGAGGCGCTCGAGGCGGGCCTCTCCGAATACGACGGGAAGGCACTCGTCAACTCGGTGACCGGCGAAGACGACCGACTCGAAGCGATCCTTCCCCTCGTCGCGAAGCACGGCGCCGCCGTGATCGGGCTTGCGAACGCGGAGGACATCCCGATGGAGCCCGAGCGGCGACTCGAGGTCGCGCGGAAGATCGTCTCCGCCGCCGGTGACCACAGCATCCCACCGGAGGACGTCGTCATCGACCCGCTCGCGATGCCCGTGGGGGCCGAGCCGCGCGCGGTCACGCTCTTTCTCGAGACGGTGCGGCTGATCCGGGAGGAACTCGGCGTGAACACGACGTGCGGCGCCTCGAACACCTCGTTCGGACTCCCCGGCCGGCACACGCTCGGCGCCGCCTTCCTCGCCGTCGCCCAGAGCCACGGCCTCACGAGCGCGATCATGGACGCCCGAAGGCCGGAGATCGTCGAGGCGGTGCGCGCGACGGACTTCCTGCTCGGCCGCGACGAGTGGGGAGCGCGCTGGATCGCGCGACACCGCGAAAAGCAGGCGGCCGAGGTGAGCGGAGCACGAACGGCATGAGCGCCGTCGAAGAGATCGTCGAAGCCTCTCCGCATCCCGAGCGCGTCCGCCTCCGTTTCGAGCAGGCGGACGGTGTGAAGAAGGAGGCGCGCGTGCCCGCGGGAACGACGCTCTTCGACGCGGCGAGCTGGAACGGCGTCGCGATCGACTCCACCTGCGGCGGCCACGGCACCTGCAAGAAGTGCAAGGTGCGGGTGGTCGAGGGTGCGGTTCCGATCGGCACCCTCGAGCCGCGCGCGTTCTCGCCGGATGAGCTCCGCGCCGGCTGGCGCCTCGCCTGCCGTGCGACGGCGGAGGAAGACGTCGCCGTCGCGGTGCCGCCGCTCCAGACGCGACCGAAGGCGGCGCTCGCGGGGGTCGGGAGGCACGTAATCCTCCGCCCGGCCGTGCAGAAGCGCTACCTCGTCCTCGCGGAGCCGTCGCTCGCGGACCAGACGCCCGACGTCGACCGTGTGCTTGGCGCGATGGACGATCTCGAGCTCCGCGTCTCGCTCGACGTCGCGCGCGAGGTCGGCAAGACGCTTCGCGCCTCCGGCTACAGGGTGACGGCGGTCGTCGCCGACGATCTCCTGGTCGAGGTCGAGCCGGGTGACACGACGACGCGCCGTTACGCGATCGCGTTCGATCTCGGGACGACGACCGTCGTCGCGAACCTGCTCGACCTGGAGACGGGACAGCCTGCGGCGGTCCGCTCGCTCCTCAACCGTCAGCAGCCGTTCGGCGCCGACGTCATCTCGCGAATCTCGGCGACGATGATGGACGACGGCGCACTCGACCTCCTTCGCGCGCGCGCGCACGAGACGCTCGACGAGCTCGTGGGGGAGGTGTGCGACGAGGCGGGCGTCGCCCGCGAGGAAGTCTACGAGGTCGTCGTCACGGGAAACGTCACGATGCTCCAGCTCGCCCTCGGAATCGACCCAGAGCCGCTCTCGATGGCGCCGTTCATCATCGCCGCGCGCCAGCTCCCGCCCACCACCGCCGCCGACTTCGGCGTCCGCGTGCATCCGCGCGCGCCCGCCGTCGTCTTCCCCGCGGTCGGTGCCTACGTCGGGCCGGACATCGTCGCCGGGATCCTCGCAACGGGCCTGACGCTCGATCGCCGCGTGCGCCTCTTCGTCGACGTCGGCACGAACTCCGAGATCGTCCTCGGCTCGTCGGCGGCGACTCTCGCAACGGCGGCTCCTGCCGGCCCAGCGTTCGAAGCGGCGCAGATCCGCTGCGGGATGCGGGCTGCCGAGGGCGCGATCGAGGGCGTGAGAATTGCCGACGGCGAGGTCGAGCTCCAGGTGATCGGCGACGTCGAGGCAGTCGGCATTGCCGGCTCCGGGCTCGTCGACGCCGTCGCCGAGCTCGTCGCCGCCGGCATCCTCGACGGCTCCGGGCGCTTCGTCACCGATCCGCCCGTGTGCGGCGAGCGTCTCCGGAAGCTCGGCGAGGAGCGGGCCTTCTTCCTCACCGACGACATCTTCCTCACCCAGCGCGACGTCCGCGAGCTCCAGTTCGCGAAGGCGTCCATCGCGACGGGCTGGATGCTCCTCTGCCGCGACCTCGGGATCGCGCCCGAGGAGATCTCGCAGGTGCTCCTCGCGGGATCGTTCGGCTCCTACCTCTCTCCGGCGTCGGCGATCCGGATCGGCCTCGTGCCGAAGCTTCCGCTCACGCGGATCGTCTCGGCGGGGAACGTCGCCGGCGAGGGTGCGAAGATCGCCGCCCTCTCGGTGCAGGAGCGCGCCGCGGCGAAGGCGATCGTCGACGAGGTGGAGTACGTCGAGCTCTCCGGGCGCGCGGACTTCAACGACCTCTTCGTCGACCAGCTCGCGTTCCCGGAATGAGCACGGTCGTCGTCGCCTGCGGCGCGCTCGCCCTCCACGTGAAGGCGATCGCCGCCCGCCGCGGTTGGGCGCTCGACGTGCACCCGCTGCCGCCGGAGCTTCACAACCGGCCCGAGAGGATCGCGCCCGCGGTCGAGGAGGTCGCGTCCCGCTACGAGCGCGTGGTCGTCGCCTACGCGGACTGCGGAACGGGCGGCGCGCTCGACGGCTACGAGCGCCTTCCAGGCGACCACTGCTACGACGTCTTCGGGCGCGCCGAGGTGCGCGAGGCGATGGCGGAGGAGCCCGGAACCTACTTCCTGACGGACTTCCTCGTGCGGACGTTCGACCATACGATCGTCCGCTCGCTCGGCCTCGACCGTCATCCCGAGCTTCGCGACGAGTACTTCCGAAACTACGCTCGCGTCGTCTGGTTGGCGCAGGAGCCGACCCCGAAGCTCCGCGCGGCCGCCGAGCGAGCCGCGGCGGCGCTCGGGCTCCCGCTCCAGGTGCGAGAGACCGGCGACACCGGGTTGGAGGCGTCCCTGGAACGACTGCTGAAGGAGGAAGCGTGCTCGTAAACGACCTGCCGCGCTACGAGATCCTCGACGAAGTCGCGCTCGAGGAACTCGATCGGGGATGGCGACGCATCGTGCGAGACCTCGGGATCGAGTTCCTCCACGACGACGCGCTCGCCGTCCTGCGGGACGCAGGCCAGGAGGTCGAAGGCCAGGTTGTCCGCTTCGACCCCGACTGGATCGTCGAGCAGGTGGCGAAGGCCCCGCGCGAGTTCGAGCTCCAGGCGCGGAACCCCGAGCGGAGCGTCACGATCGGCGGGAAGAACATGGTCTTTGCGGCCGTGTACGGCCCGCCGTTCGTCCGGGAGGGGCTCGAGCGCCGCGACGCCACGTACGACGACTTCCAAAACCTGATCAAGCTCGCGCACTCGTTCCCTGAGCTCGACTCGCCCGGCGGCACGATCTGCGAGCCGAACGACCGCCCGCTCGACTCCCGCCACCTGGACATGGTGTACGCGCTCTTGAGCCTGTCCGACAAGCCGTTCATGGGCTCGGTCACGTCGGCTGCGAACGCGCGCGACACGATCGCGATGACCGAGATGGTGTTCGGCCGCGACTCGATGGAGGAGACGCCGGCGGTGATCTCGCTCATCAACGTGAACTCGCCCCTCCGTTACGACGACCGCATGCTCGGCGCCCTTCTCGAGTACGCGCGCGCGAACCAGGCGCTCGTCATCACGCCGTTCCTGCTCATGGGCGCGATGTCTCCGGTCTCGGTCGTTGCGACCCTCGCGCAGCAGATGGCGGAAGCGCTCGCCGGGATTGCGCTCGTGCAGGCGATCCGGCCGGGGTGCCCCGTCGTCTTCGGGTCGTTCCTCTCGAACACCGACATGCAGTCCGGCTCGCCGTCGTTCGGCACGCCGGAGTCGGCGGTCGGCCTCCTCTCGACCGGCCAGATCGCCCGCCGGCTCGGGCTTCCGTTCCGCTCCGGCGGTGGCCTCACCTCGTCGCAGGTCGTGGACGCGCAGGCCGGCTACGAGGCGATGATGACGATGTGGCCGACCTTCCTCGCCGGCACGAACTTCGTGATGCACGCAGCGGGCTGGCTCGAGTCGGCGCTCGTCTCCTGCTACGAGAAGTTCGTGATGGACGTGGAGATCCTGCGCGAGCTCTACGAAGTGTTCCAGCCGCTCCGGGTCGACGAGGAGGCACTCGCCTACTCGGCGCACCAGGAGGTCGGGCAGGGGGGCCACTTTCTCGGTGCCGCCCACACGCTCGAGCGCTTCCGGACGTGCTTCTACCGGCCGATTCTCTCCTCGACGGAGGGCTACGAGCGGTGGAGCCGCGGCGGTGGCAAAGACACCGCCGCCCGGGCGACCGAGCTCTGGAAGAAGACGCTCGACGAGTACGAGCAGCCCGCGATCGACGACTCCCTTTGCCAAGAGCTCGAGGAGTACGTCGCCCGCCGCCGGGTCGAGCTCGGCGACTAGCTAACAGCGGTCGTCGCCCAGGCGACCGCCGCGGCGAAGAGTCGGGGACGCGTTTGCCCGAGACGAGAAGGGCGAGTGGAGCGGGCGGCCCGTCAGAGCCCGAAGACGACCGTTTTCAGCTCCGTGAAGGTCTCCATCGCGAAGCGTCCGCCGACGCGGCCGACGCCGGACTGGGAGCCGGCGCGGCCTCCGAACGGCAAGTGACTCTCCCAGTAGTTCGACGACTCGTTCACGTTCACCCAGCCCGTCCGCACCGTCTCGGCGAACCTGAGCCCGCGCCCGAGGTCGCGCGTCCAGACGGCGCTCAGGAGCCCGTACGGCGACGAGTTCACGATCTGGAGCGCCTCGTCGTCCGAGCGAATGGTCGAGATCGGGACGACGGGGCCGAACGTCTCCTCCCGCGCGACCTCCATCTCGTCCGTGACGCCGTCGAGAACGGTTGCCTGCCAGTAGAGGTCGGTCGGGAAGCCCTCGGCCCGCGAGCCCCCCGTCACGAGGGTGGCGCCGCGGTCGACGGCGTCGTCGACGTGGCGATCGACTTTCGCCGCGTTCGGCTCGTTGTTGATCGGCCCCATCGTCGTGTCGTCACCGAACGGATCCCCGAGTCGCACGTCGCGAGCGACGGCTTCGCCGAGCGTGGCGACGAACTCGTCGTGCACGGCCTCGTGGACGAGGAAGCGCTCCCCGGCGGTGCAGCTCTGACCCGCGCACAGGAAGGCGGCCCCGATCGAGGCGTGCGCCGCCGCCGGGACGTCTGCGTCCTCGAGGACGACCATCGGCCCGTTCCCGCCCATCTCGAGGAGCACCGCCTTTCCCGCGGCGCGCTCCGCCACCCTCAATCCGGTCGCGATCGAGCCGATGAAGCCGACCGCCTGCGTCCCGGGATTCGAGGCGATCTCGTCTCCGACGACCGGCCCCGGGCCGGTGACGAGGTTGAAGACGCCCGGCGGAATGCCCGCGTCGACGATGCACTCGGCGAGCTTCACCGCGCACACGGAGGTCGTCGGCGCCGGCGCCCAGACGACCGCGTTGCCGGACGCGAGCGAGGGGGCGAGCGCCTCCGCCGGCATCGTGTAGGGCCAGTTCCAGGGTGTGATCAACCCGACGACGCCGCGGGGGACTCGGTAGACGAGCACGCGGTTTGACGCGTCCACCGACGGGGGCATGGACCCTTCGAGGCGCGTTGCGTCGGCTGCGGCCATCCGCCAGTAGACGGCGAGCTCTTCCACCTCGGCGTACGCCTCGGCGTGGAGCGGCTTGCCCTGGTCGAGCGTCAGCGTGCGCGCGAGGTCGTCGCGCCGCTCCTCGACGAGGTCGGCGATCCGCTCCATCGCCTCCGCCCGCTCGAACGCGGATTTCGCCGCCCACCCGCGCCAGGCCGCGTTCGCGGCGGCGATCGCGCGGCGCGCGTCCTCGCGTGTTCCCTCGGGGACAGTTCCGAGGGAAGCACCGGTCGCCGGGCTCGTCGCCTCCGTTCGTCCGCCCGACTCCGAGTCACGCCACTCGCCGGCCACGAACATCGAGTAGTCGCGCGTCGCGATCGTCATACCGAGACCGCCGCGCGCCGGTGACGGTAGAAGTCGACCTCGGCCGGCTCGAGCGGCGTCGCCCCGAGCACGAGGTCGGACGCCTTCTCCGCGACCATCATCACCGGCGCGTAGATGTTCCCGTTCGGGACGAAGGGGAAGACGGACGCGTCGACGACGCGGAGGCCCTCGAGGCCGTGGACACGCATCGTCTGGGGGTCGACGACCGCGAGCTCGTCCGTCCCCATCCGGCACGTGCAGGAAGGGTGAAGCGCCGTCTCGGCGTCGCGCGCGACCCAGGCGAGGATCTCCTCGTCGCTCGCGACCGACGGTCCGGGCGCGAGCTCGCCTGCGCTGATCGAGTTGAACGCGGGTTGAGCGAGGATGTTCCGCGCATGCCGGATCGCTTCCACCCATTCGCGCCGGTCCTGCTCCGTGGAGAGGTAGTTGAACCGAAGCGCGGGGTGCACGCGCGGGTCGCGCGACTTCAGCCTCACCGAGCCGCGAGCGTCGGAGGTCATGGGCCCGACGTGCACCTGGTAGCCGTGTCCCGTCGCCGGCTGCGAGCCGTCGTAGCGGATGGCGATGGGAAGGAAATGGAACATCAGGTTCGGGTATTCGACCTCATCGTTCGAGCGGATGAAGCCGCCCGCCTCGAAGTGGTTTGACGCGCCCGGGCCCGACCGAAAGAGGAGCCACTGGAGCCCGACCAGCGGCCGGTTTCGCCACCTGTACGCGGGTGCGACCGAGACGGGCTCCTTCGCCGCGTGCTGGACGTAGACCTCGAGGTGATCCTGGAGGTTCTGCCCGACGCCGGGGAGCTCGTGCACCGGCTCGATCCCGAGCGCGCGGAGCTCCGGCCCTTCCCCGATCCCGGAGAGAAGCAGGAGCTGCGGTGAGTTGATTGCGCCGCCGCAGAGGATGACCTCGGCGGCGCGCACGACCTCGCCGTCCACTTCCACGCCGACCGCCCGCCCTCGCTCGACGACGACCCGCGAGACGAAAGCGCGCGTTCGCACCTCGAGGTTCGAACGGCTCGCGACGGGATGCAAGTACGCGCGCGCCGCGCTCAGCCGGCGGCCCCGGTGGATGTTCCGGTCGAACGGCGCGAACCCCTCCTGCTTGTAGCCGTTCACGTCTTCGGTCAGCGGGTGCCCCGCCTGCTGGACGGCCTGGAAGAAGGCGTGGAAGAGCGGCCCCGTGGCAGGCCCGCGCTCGAGCACGAGCGGCCCCTCGTGTCCGCGATACGGGTCATCCGCCTTGGCCGCGAGGCAGTTCTCCATCCGCTTGAAGTACGGCAGGCAGTGGCGGTAACCCCACGCCTCAAGACCCGGCTCCGCCGCCCACTTCTCGTAGTCGAGCGGGTTCCCCCGCTGGAAGATCATTCCGTTGATCGAGCTCGACCCGCCGAGGACCTTCCCGCGCGCGTGGTAGATCTGCCGGCCGCCCATGCACGGCTCCGGTTCCGACCTGTACCTCCAGTCGTAGAAGCGACTCCCGATCGGGAAGGCGAGGGCGGCGGGCATGTGGATGAAGACGTCGAGGCGCGAGTCCGACCGTCCGGCCTCGAGCACGAGGGCGCGGGTCGAGCGGTCGGCGCTCAGTCGGTTTGCGAGCACGCAGCCCGCCGAGCCGCCGCCGACGATCACGAAGTCGTACGCGCGCCTGCCGATCAGCAAACCCTACCGCGCCCGTCGACCTGGAACCTTGACCGCTTCCTCGGCACGCCGCGATCATCCGCGCACTCCGCCCCGCTGGCATGCGCGACACGCAAGCGAACATCCTCCTCGTCATGGCCGACCAGCTCGCGACGAGCGTACTTCGCGCTTACGGGAATCCGGTCGCGCAGACGCCGCACCTCGACGCGCTCGCGTCGGAGGGCGTCGTCTTCGAGCGCGCGTACTGCACTTCGCCCCTGTGTGCGCCCTCGCGCGCGTCGCTCCTCTCCGGCCTCCTTCCCTCGCGGCTCGGTACCTTCGACAACGGCGCCGAGTTCGCCGCGTCGTTCCCGACGCTCGCCCACCGCCTACGCGCGGCCGGCTACTTCACGTGCCTCGCGGGGAAGATGCATTTCGTAGGCCCGGATCAGCTCCACGGGTTCGAGCAGCGGATCACGACCGACGTCTATCCGGCCGGGATGGACTGGATCCCCGACTGGACGCGACCGGTGGACGAACGGCTGCCGTGGTACCACGACATGACGAGCGTGCTCGGAGCCGGCGTCTACGCGGCGACGTTGCAGCTCGACTACGACGAGGAGGTTGCGTTCCGCGCCGAGCGCAAGTTGTACGACCTCGCCCGCGCCGACGACCCGCGTCCGTTCTTCTTCGTCGTCTCGTTCACGCACCCGCACGATCCGTACGAGATCCCGAAGCGGTACTGGGACTTGCACGCAAACGTCGATCGTCCGCGTGTCGGGGCGATCCCACTCGAGGAGGCCGACGCGCACAGTCGCCGCGTCCGCGCGATGTGCGGGACGGACGCCGCCGAGCTTACCGAGGAAGACGTGCTGAACGCGCGTCGTGCCTACGCCGGTGCCACGAGCTACGTCGACGAGAAGCTCGGAAGGCTACTCTCGGCCCTCGACGCGAGCGGGATCCGCGAGCGCACGATCGTACTCTTCTGCTCGGACCACGGCGACATGCTGGGCGAGCGCGGCCTCTGGTACAAGATGACGTTCTTCGAGGACTCGGCGCGCGTGCCGTTCGTCGTGCACGCGCCCGACCGCTTCCCGCCCGGGCGCGTCCAAGAGAACGTCTCGCTCGTCGACCTCGTGCCGACGCTCGTCGAGCTCGCGCGACCAGGCGAGCCGCCTCCCGCTCCGGATCCGCTCGACGGGAAAAGCCTCCTGCCGCTCCTCACGGGTGACGCCTCGAGCAGGGACGACGCGGTCGTCTCCGAGTACCTCGCGGAGGGAACCCACGCCCCGTGCGTGATGGTGCGGCGCGGCGCCTTCAAGTACGTCCACTGCCCCGACGATCCGGATCTCCTCTACGACCTCGAGAGCGATCCGAGCGAGCTCGTGAACGTCGCGCCGGATCGTCCCGACCTCGTCGCCGAGTTCGCGGACGAGGTGAAGCGTCGCTGGGACCTCGCCATGCTCCGCGAGCACGTCCTCGCGAGCCAGCGGCGCCGGCTCCTCGTCGCGCGCGCGCTGGCGGAGGGCGCGCGGGCGGCATGGGACTACCT
>JALZFU010000461.1 GCA_030861385.1 Actinomycetota bacterium | reverse complement strand
ATCCGGTGCAGCCAGGGCCCGAACGGACGGCGTCGGTCGAAGCGGTCGAGCGCGCGCAGGGCGGCGAGGAAGGCCTCCTGGGCGATGTCCTCGGCCGCCGCGGCGTCGTGGACGACGAGGTAGGCGGCACGGTGCGCCAGCGGCCAGTGGTGGCGGAAGAGCTGCTCCAGGTCCGCCGTCGACCCCGCCCAGGCACCGCGGATCCAGGCGCGCTCGTGCCGGCTTCGGCCCGCCATGCGCCGACTATACGAGCGGTCTTCCGCGACCGGTCCACGCGGACGACTACGGCCTCGCGCCCGCGGGAGGTCCGGGCTCCGCGGTCGGGCCTTCGCGCCGGAGCCCGCTAGTCTCTGCGCATGACGTCGCTGCGGCCTCGCGTGGACGCCCTGCTGCCGGCTCCGGCGGTGGCCCCGCGGCCGCCGTTCGTGCACGTCCCGGCGTAGGCGCTCCCGCCGCTTCGGCCCGGAGCGCCGCGACTCAGTCCGTCACCGCCGGTAGACGTCTACGAAGGAGAGCACGTTGTTCAGTAGCCCTGCTCATGGGAGTGTCCGATGAGCACGAACGCTTTGCCCGCCCAGTCGAGGGATTTCCCCGCGTGGTACGGCGAGGTCGTGCGCCGCGCCGGGCTCGCCGAGAACTCGCCCGTTCGCGGCGCGATGGTGATCAAGCCGTACGGCTACGCGATCTGGGAGGCGATCCAGCGCGAGCTCGATGACCGGATCAAGGCGACCGGTCACGAAAACTTCTACTTCCCGCTTTTCGTGCCGGCCTCGGTGCTAGCGCAGGAGGGCGAACTCGTCGAAGGATTCGCACCCGAGGTCGCCGTCGTCACCGAGGCTGGCGGGAAGAAGCTGGAGGAGCCGCTCGCGGTGCGTCCCACGTCTGAGGCGCTGATCTGGTCGACCTATGCCCGGTGGGTGCAGTCGTACCGTGACCTGCCGCTGCTCTATAACCAGTGGGCCAACGTCGTCCGCTGGGAGCTGCGGCCGCGCCTCTTCCTCCGTACGAGCGAGTTCCTCTGGCAGGAGGGACACACGGCGCACGAGACCGAAGAGGAGGCGGTGGCGGAGGCGCTGTCGATCCTGCACGACGTCTACGCGGACACGATCGAGAACGTCCTCGCGATCCCTGTGCTGCGGGGCCGCAAGAGCGAGAGCGAGCGCTTCCCCGGCGCTGTCGACACCTACACGCTCGAAGCGCTGATGCGCGACGGAAAGGCGCTCCAGGCAGCAACCTCGCACTACCTGGGCCAGGGCTTCGCGCGCACGTTCGATGTCCGCTACACCGGGCGTGACGGCAGCGAGCAGTATCCCTATGCGACCTCGTGGGGGGCAACGACGCGACTGGTCGGCGGCGTCGTTATGGCGCACGGAGACGACCGCGGGCTGCGACTCCCGCCTCGCGTCGCACCGCAGCAGGTCGTCATCGTGCCGATCTTCCGCGAAGACGAGGACGCTGACGTGCTCCACGCCGCCGCTGCCGTTGCCGACGAGCTGCGGGCGGCAGGTGTTCGCGTCCGTGTCGACGATCGTCACCAGTACCGGCCCGGCTTCAAATTCAGCGAGTGGGAGTTGAAGGGGGTGCCGCTTCGCATCGAGATCGGCGGCCGCGACCTCGGTTCGGCAGCAGTCACTGTCGCCCGTCGGGATAGCGGCGAGAAGCAGCAGATCCCGCTCACTCGCGCGTCTGCCACGATCGGCGAGATGCTAAGTGACGTGCAGTCGTCGCTCTCCCGGCTGGCGCGCGACGAACAGGAGCGGCGGACGCTCCGCGATCCGAGCAGCTACGACGAAATGATCGAGTATCTGCGCGACGGGGGCGGGTTCGTCGCCGCGTCGTGGTGTGGCCGCAGGGAGTGCGAGGCGCGCATCAAGAAAGACAGCTCGGCGACGCTCCGGTGCCTGCCGCTCGGCGAGCAACCGGCGCAGTCAGGAACTTGCATCTGCTGCTGTCGGTCAGCGGTGGCCGCAGCCGTCTGGGCACAGGGGTACTAGCTCGTGGGCGTCGGGCGCCGGACGGCTCAGCGCGGCTCCTGGAGTTCTGGGCTCAGTCCTCAGCTCACCGCTTTCTTCACGAGCGCGACGATCCTTGCCTCTTCGGCGGGGGTCAACTCCTTCAGGGCGAAGGCGGTCGGCCACATGGCGCCTTCGTCGAGGTTCGCCTCGTCGCTGAAGCCGAACGTCGCGTACCTCGTCTTGAACTTCTGCGCGCTTTGGAAGAAGCAGACGACCTTGCCGTCCTTGGCATACGCGGGCATCCCGTACCAGGTTTTCGGCGAGAGGACTGGCGCGCTGGCTTTGATGATCGCATGGAGCCGCTTGGCCATCGCACGATCCGGTGCCGGCATCGCGGCGATCTTCTCGAGCACGGCGTTTTCCCCGTCCGCCT
>JALZFU010000459.1 GCA_030861385.1 Actinomycetota bacterium | reverse complement strand
CTTCCCGAGCGTCGTGCCCGTCTTCCTGCTCGCGGCGGCGCCATTTCGCATCTCCATCCGCGTGGGCGAGGAGAGCGCCTTCCTCCTCGTTCCGCTCTACGCCGTCCTCGCCGCGGCCGCGGCGGCGCTCGTCGTCCGCCTTTTCCGGGGCGACGAACCAACCGTGCTGCCGCGCGCGGTCACCGTTCCAGTCGCCGCGTTCGTCGCGCTCGCTGCCGTGTCCACGCTCTGGGCGCAGGATCTTCGCGGCGCCGGCGTCGAGCTCGCCTTCTTCCTGTTTCCGTTCACCGCCCTCGTCGCGATCGCCGGACGCGCGCCGCTTCGCCCGTGGACCGCGCGGGCACTCGCGACGACGCTCGTCGCACTCGGGTGCTTCTTCGCCCTCGTCGGACTCTGGCAGGTCAGAAGCGGGAACCTGTTCTTCGCACCCGACATCGAGGTCGCCAACGCCTACACGAGCTACGACCGCGTCACCTCGCTCTTCAACGATCCGAGTATCTACGGGCGCCACCTCGCGCTCGCGCTCGTCGTGGTCGTGCTCGCGCTCTGGCTCGCACGGGTCCATCTCGCCCTCGGCGCGGGCCTCGCCGCGCTCCTCTGGGCGGGGCTCTACTTCTCGTACTCGCAGTCGAGCATGCTCGCCCTCTTCGTCGGCGTTCTCGCGGTCACGATCGCCGTCTCGGCACCGCGCATTCGCTCCCTCGCGCTCGCGGGCGGCGTTGCGCTCGTGCTCGCGGTCGCGATCGGCGTTCTGGCGGGCGGAAGCGACGAGCCGCTCGGCCGCCTCACGAGCGGGCGCTCGGAAATCGTCGCCGACACAGCGCGCGTGATCCGCGATCACCCCCTGATCGGGGTCGGGATCGGAAACGAGGCGCGCGCCTCCGGCCACGGTGAGAGGCCGCGGCGCCGGAGCGGGCTCGTGCGCACGCCCTCGCACACGACGCCACTCACGGTCGCCGCAGAGCTCGGGATCGCGGGAATCGTCCTGTACGTCCTCCTCCTCGCCGCGGTGGTGCGCCTGCTCGTGCTCGTGCGCGCGCTGGACGAGCCGCTTGCGCTCGGGCTCGGCGCCGCGCTCATCGTCCTCCTCGTCCACTCGCTTTTCTACAGCGGCTTCTTCGAAGACCCGCTTACCTGGGGGGCCATCGCCGCGGGTGCCGCCACGCTCGCCGCGCCCGCGCGCGTCGCGAGCTCGGTTCCGACGCCGAGCCCCGCTCGCGCACCGATTGCGCCCTGGCCCTTCGAGCGAAGCACGGGGCGGGAAGCGCGCTGAGGCGGCGGCGACCGCTCCCGTTGGCATACTTCGCGCGCCGCCTCCCTCGAAGCGATGCGCCGAAAGATCCTCTTCGCCCTCGCGGCTGGCGGCCTCCTCGTCGCCGGGCTCGCCGTCGCCGCGTACGTCAGGATCACCGACAAGCCGTCGGCCGGGCTCGACACCGACCTTGTCGGCGTCTCCGTCTCGACCGCCGAGGGGGAGGACACCGAGCTCACGACGACCGCGGCGCGCGACGCCGACGGGAGGAAGAAACGCGTCCGCGAGCGCTGCTGGCCGACGTACGGTGGAAACCCGCAGCGGACCCTCGCGCTCCCCGACGTCGACCTCGGCAAGCCCAAGCGGGCCCTCTGGGCGCGCGGGATGCGCGACCTGATCGAACTACCGCCCGCGTTCTGCGACGGTCGCCTCTACGTCAACCTCGAACGCGGCCGGTCGGTCGCGGTCGACGCGCGGTCCGGCCGCAAGGTCTGGACGTGGCGAGCCGGCGGGAAGCTCGTTTCCTCGCCCGCGATCGCCGGGCCGCGTCTCATCGTCGCGTCGACGGACGGCGTCGTGACCGCCCTCAAGCGGGCGAATGGACGCCCGCTTTGGAGCGTGCGAACGAACGGGCCGGTCGAGTCCTCTCCCGTCGTGATCGACGAGACCGCGTACTTCGGCTCGCTCGACGGTCGCCTGTTCGCCGTCGACGCTCGCACGGGCCGGGTGCGGTGGGCGTACGAGACCGGGAGCGAGATCAAGGGGGCCCCCTCCGTCTGGGGCGACCGCGTCTGCGTCGCGAATTACGGGGGCGCGATCACATGCGTCCGGCGGACGAACGGAAGCAAGCTGTGGACGACATACGTGAAGCGCGACGCGCTCCGCAACGAGAGCTTCTACGCGACCCCTTCGACCGACGGCGCGCGGATCTACACGGCCGCCCGGACGGGAAAGGTCGTCGCGCTCTCGGGGGCGACCGGACGCACCGTCTGGACCGAGAACATGGGCGCGCTCGCGTACGCGACGCCGGCGATCGCCCACGGGCGGATCTTCGTCGGCGCCTTCGACGGGTTCCTGCGCTCGTACCGCGCGAGCGACGGCGCGCTCCTCTGGTCACGCTCCGTCGCGGGCAAGATCATCGCCCCCGCGCTCGTCGTCGGCGACCTCGTCTTCGTCTCGACGCTCGAGGGGCGGACGTTCGGCCTCCGCACCGGCGACGGGAAGATCGTCTGGCGCATCAGGGCGGGGGCGTACGCGCCCGGCATCGCGACGAACCGGCGGTACTACTTCTCCCTGAACGGCCTCCTCCTCGCCTTCCGCGGCGAGCACGGTCCCCGCTAGCGAGGCATCGAGTCAGCGAGTGCCCTCCGCTCGCTCCCACGTCCCCGGAATCCCGCCGTGCACGAAGCGAGCGAGGCCTACGAGCGTCGCCCACGTGACGAGGAGGTAGTAGTAGGCGATCGCTGCGCCGGGGATCGGGGCGCGTAGCCGGCCGGCGGCCGCGAGCGAGGCCCAGGCGAGCTGGCCGGCGAGCGCCGTTCGGTAGAGGCGACCGCGCGGCGCGAGCCCGAGGGTGGTCACGAGCAACGCGACGTGGAGGAGCCCGCTCGAGTAACGGAGCGTCCGGTGCGAGAACCACTGGATCCGGAAGAGCGCGTCCGTGCCCCGCGTCGGCGCCCCGGCCAGGAGCTGGTACCACGACCAGCGAAACATCCGCGCCTTCCGCCCGTACTCGTCCTCGAGGTCGCGCGCGGGCTTCTCGTACGCGACGGCGTCCGGCTCGTACACGGCTCGGCGGCCGCGCTGGGCCATGAGCGACGGGAGCGCGGCGTCCTGTCCGTACGGCTGCGCGACGAAGTCGCGGCGGCGGACCGCGTAAATGGCCCCGTTTCCGCCGGTGACCGACCCGAGCGCCGACTCGGCCGCGCGGAGGCGAAGCTCGTAGCGCCAGTAGACCCCCTCGCGGTTCGTTCCCTCGGGATCGCGGAGCTCGAGCCGCCCGGTCACGTATCCCACGTCCTCGTCGGCGAACGCGCGGACGAGCGTGCGAAGGGCGTCCCGCTCCCAGCTCGTGTTGGCGTCCGTGAACGCGAGGACGTCGCCGCGGCCCTCTGTGTGAACGCGGTTGATCGTGGCGAGCTTCCCGCCCCGAGGGCAGCGGACGAGACGGACGCGCGACTCGCGCGCCGCGATCTCCTCGACGATCGCGTCCGTCCGGTCGGTCGACGCGTCTGAGGCGACGACGATCTCGAGGAGTTCCGGCGGGTAGTCCAGTGCGAGGAGGTTCTCGACCCGCCCACCGATTACGTCCTCCTCGTCGTGGGCGGGGACGATCAGCGTCACGCTCGGCGTCACGTCGGCCTTCCGCACCGGCCGCGGCCGGGCGCGCGCGAGGGCGGCCGCCGCGAGCGGGTAGCCGGCGTGCGTCCACGCGAGCCCGGCGAGACTCCCCCAGAAGACGGCCCGGCCCATCACCTTGCGAGCGCGCGGTAGCGAGGGAAGAAGCCGTCGACCGCGCCGTCCCCCGTGAGCTCGCGGTAGGCATCCGCGTCGTGCACGAGCTTGCCGATCCAGAACTGGCGCCCCCCGTGCGGCGAGAAGCGCTGCTTGAACTCCCAGAGCGAGTCACGCCGGCCGCCGAGACCGCTCCCGAGATGGAGCTCCGCGAAGCCGTGCCGCCGCCCCCAGCGCGCCGCTTCGACGAAGAGGAGCTTGCTCGCGCCGACGGCGAAACCGCTCACCGACGCCGCCCCCAGGTGGTAGTGCAGCCAGGGCGGGGTGGCGAGGAGGAGGAGGCTCGCGACGAGCTCGCCGTCGAGGCGTGCGTCGAGGCGAACGAGGCGCTCGTCGAGACGGGCGAGCGTCTCCCAGTACGCGGGCGGGAAGAGGTAAAAGGTCTCGGCGGAGCGGCGGCGCATCGAGTCCTCGTAGAGCGACACGAAGTCCGCGAGCCGCGGCGGCGCGACGACGACCGAGACCTCCACCCCGACCCGCTCGGCCTTTCGGGCGCCGCGACGGTGCATCGCGTGGACGTCGGCCAGCAGGTCGGCACCGGCGAGCGGCCAGCTCGCCGTGTCGGCGAGGCGCTCGAGCACGACCTCGGGCGGCGCCGAGCGCCAGTTCTCGAAGAGCGGGTGGTAGCGAACGAACGTCGTCACGACCGCGCGCTCGGCGCACCACGCCCGGTAGAGCTCGTAGAAGCGCTCGTCAGGCGGATTTCCGGCCCGCCCGACGGGACCGCCGTAGCCGTACGGGGTCGTCG
>JALZFU010000457.1 GCA_030861385.1 Actinomycetota bacterium | reverse complement strand
GCGCGTGCGGCCTGCACGCGGTCGCGCGGTAGGCCGGACGGGTCGAGGGCCGCGATCGGCGCGAAGCGGCGAGCGAGATCGGCGAGGAAGGCGTCCCAGAGCGGCCGCGTGTCGCCGAGGGCCCCGTCGAGGTCGATGGCGACCGTCGTCACCGCGCGAGGCGGGCGAGCGTGACGATCCCGATTGCGACTCCCGCCGTGTCGACCCACCAGTCGAGCGGCGAGGCGACGCGGCCCTCGACGAAGCTCTGATGGATCTCGTCGGTGACGGCGTAGGCGGAGCCGAGCACGAACGCGACGCGATCGCGCCCGAGCGCGCGGGCGAGGAGCGCTCCCAGCACCGCGTACTCGCCGGCGTGCGCGAACTTACGGACGACGGCGTCCCAGACGAGCCCCGTCGTCAGATCCGGGATCGCCGACAGCACGAAGATGAACGTCGCCCAGAGCGCGACCGGGGCCCAGAGCGCGAAGCGTTCGAGCACCGCCATTGCCGCCAGCGTACCCGGGTGCTAGCGTCCCGCCTGACATAGGCGAGCGGTCAAGGGAAGCCGGTGCGAATCCGGCGCGGTCCCGCCGCTGTGAGGGGAGACGCTCCTCTGCCACGACGCCACTGGCCCAGGCTGGGAAGGCGGCGGACGAGGGAGCCCCGAGTCAGAAGACCTGCCGCTCGTCTCGACCGTTCCCCTCGCGGAAGGAGGAAACGTGGTTCGTCGACTCGTCGTCCCTCTCGGCCTCGCCGTGCTCGTGCTCACGGTCCCGGGGCCTGCACTCGCGGCGCGCGTCCACGTGCGCGTCGAAGGCCCGAACGCGACGATCTTCGGGCCGAGCGAGCCGCTCGTAACGCCCGTGACCGGGACGTTCGCGCCGCCTGCCGGCCCCGCCGTGACCGTGGGCGGCGACACGCCGCTCGGCGCCCTCGAGCGCGCGAGCAGGCTCGCCGACTTCTACTACCGGCTCGAGTCGTTCTCGTTCGGTCCGTACGTCGCCCAGGTCGGACGCCGCGCGGGAACCGATGTGACCGGTTGGGTCTACAAGGTGAACGGTGTCTCGCCGCCCGTCAGCGCGGCGGCGTATCGGCTTCGTCCCGGTGATCGCGTTCTCTGGTACTACGCCAGGTTCGGCGCGTCCGGCGGGCCGAAGACGCTCGACCTCCAGCGGACGAAGTGCCGTGGGGGGGTGCAGGCCGTCCTGGTCGACGACGCCGGTCGGGCGAAACGAGCTGACCGCGTCGTCTTCGTCGTCGACGGGCGGCGCGTCCCCGACGCGAACGGTGCCCTCTGCCCGCGCGGCCACTGGCATACCCTGCGCGCGACCAAGCGCGGCGCCGTTCGCTCACGGGTCGCGAAAGCGCCGCGCGAGCGTCGCCGCCCGTCGAGCTTCGGCACTCCGCTCGCCGGGCGCCGCTAGCGTTGCGTCGCGCCCTCCTCGCACTCTCCGCGCTCGCCCTCGTCGTCGCTGCCTGTGGAGGCGGAAGCGGTGCCGGCGACCCCGCCCGCGGCGGCGAGACGGCGACGCTCTGGGTGACGCGCGAGCGCGGCGCCGAGGTCATCCTCGAGAAGGCCATCCCGGCGGGGTCGACCGCCCTGCAGGCGCTCGACCGCGAGGCGGACGTCGAGACTCGCTACGGCGGACGGTTCGTCCGCGCCGTGAACGGGATCGAGGGGAGCATCGACGCTCGACGCGACTGGTTCTACTTCCTGAACGGGATCGAGCCCGATCTCGGCGGCGCCGACGTCACCGTCCACGGAGGCGACGTCGTCTGGTGGGACTTCCGCTCGTGGGCGGACACGATGGCCCAGCCCGTCGTCGTCGGCGCGTTCCCGGAGCCGTTTCTCCACGGGTGGAACGGGAAGCGGCGGCCGGTCGACGTCCGGGCGCCGCCCGAGCTCGCGCACGAAGCCGATGCCCTTGGGCGCGTGCTCGGCGGCCGCGAAGGCACGCGCGATCCGAACGTCTTCGCACTCCGCGTCGAGCCCGCTGCGGAGGGCGCCACGCTCACCGCCGGGCGCGGCGCGAGGAACGACTCGCCGGTCACGTTCACTCTCCGCGGCTCGCTCGCGTCCGTCCGCGCCGCCGCGGCCGCGCTCGCGCGCGACCCGTCCATCGTCCGCTTCCGCTACGAGGCGCGCTTCGACGAGGAAGGGACCCTCGCTCCATGAGGCTCGCTCCCGTGCCCGCGACCCTCCTCTTCGCCGGCCTCGGCGGGAGCGCGCTCGTCGCCCGCCATATCGCGTTCCTCGCACCGCTCGCCCTCGTGCTCCTCGCCGTCTGCCTGCGGGCGGAGCCCCGCCGTCGCCGGCCCTACCTCTTCGGCGCGATCGCGATGGGTGCGGGCGTCTTCCTACTCTCGCCGCTCGTCGCCGTCGAGGGCTTCGACACGCTCTGGCGCGGCCCCGTCGTCCCGGTTCTCGGGCGGCTTGACGTCACCGTCGAGGAGCTCGGGATCGCGGCGCTGAACGGCCTTCGGCTCACCGCGGCTGCGCTCGCCTTCGCGGCCTACGCGCTTCTCGTCGACCATGACCGGCTCGTTGCGGCCGCGCGCTTCGCGCCCCGCTCGGCCCTCGCTGTTGCGCTCGCGACGCGCCTCGTACCGTCCCTCGAGCGCGACGCGGCCGGGCTCCGCGAGGCGGTGCGCGGCCGCGGCGTTCCGGTAACCGGAGTGCGCGGGCACGCGACGCTCCTCTCGCCGCTCGTCGCCGGGT
>JALZFU010000453.1 GCA_030861385.1 Actinomycetota bacterium | reverse complement strand
GCGACGCCGACTCGGTGCCGGCCGTCCCGCCTCCGTCGCTGCCGCCGCAGGCCGCAAGCGGGAGGACGAAGGCCGCGACGACGAGGGAGAGCTCGAGCGCGCGGCGCATCAATACTTCCGCTCCTGGGGTTCCCACTTCGTGAGGCGGACGGGGGCCCAGTCGAGCCGCGGTGCGCCGTCCTCCCACGTCACGAGCGTGTGACGCATGAAGTTCTCGTCGTCGCGCTCCGGATAGTCGTGCGGGCGCGCGTGGGCGCCGCGGCTCTCCCTTCGCGCGAGACCGGCCGTGACCATGCAGGCTGCGAGCTCGAGGAGGAAGCCGAGCTCGAGCGCCTGCGTCAGGTCGTTGTTGAAGACGCTCCCCTTGTCGTCGACGACGACGCGCTCGTAGCGCTCGCGGAGGCCGACGATGATCTCACCCTGCCGCCGCATCTCGTCCTCGCGCCGGAAGACGCCGAAGTTCTCGTGCATCGTCTCGGCCAGCTCGTCGCGGATCGCGTGCGGGCGCTCCCCGTCCGTCCGCTCGAGAAGCTCGGCGACGTCGCGCTCGGCGTCGGAGATCGCGCTCACGGGGAGGGCGACGGTCGTGTGGGTGAGCGCCCACTCGGCGGCCGCGGCCCCAGCGCGCTTGCCGAAGGTGATCGTCTCCATGAGCGCGTTCCCGCCGAGCCGATTCGCGCCGTGGACCGAGACGCACGCGCACTCGCCGGCCGCGTAGAGCCCCTCGAGCGACGTCTTCCCCGAGAGGTCGCTCTCGACCCCGCCCATGTGGTAGTGCGAGCCGGGGCGGACGGGGATCGGGTCGTGGATGGGATCGACACCGGCGAACACCATCGAGAGTTCTCGCGTCCCGTGGAGCCGCTCGAGGATCCGCTCGGCGCCCAGGTGTCGCAGGTCGAGGAGAACGTTTCCGTCCACGCCGCGCCCCTCGTCGATCTCCGTCTGCTCGGCGCGCGAGATCACGTCCCGACTCGCGAGCTCCATCGCATTCGGGGCGTAGCGCTTCAGGAAGCGCTCGCCGTCGGCGTTCAGGAGGTACGCGCCCTCGCCCCGGCAGCCCTCCGTGATCAAGACCCCCGTGGGCGAGAGCGTCGTCGGGTGGAACTGCATCATTTCCATGTCCTTGAGCGGGACGCCGAGCCGAAGCGCCATCGCCATCCCATCGCCCGTGCAGGCGTACGCGTTCGTCGTCCCCCGGTAGAGGCGGCCCGCCCCGCCGGTCGCGAGGATGACCGTCTTCGCGCCGATTGTCTTCAGGCCGCCGTTCAGGATGTCCCACGCGATCACGCCCTGGCAGCGGCCCTCGTCCTCGACGAGCCTCCACGCGAACCATTCCTCATAGGTGGGAATGTCGCGCTTCATCACCTGCTCGTAGAGGACGTGGACAAGGACGTGCCCCGTGATGTCGGCGGCGTAGGCGGTCCGCGGCTCGCCGGCGGCGCCGAACGGCCGCTGGGCAATCCTCCCGTCCTCCGTCCGCGAGAAGACCGCGCCCCAATGTTCGAGCTGGTAGACGTCGCCTGGCGCCTCCTCGCAGAGCACCTCGATCGCGTCCTGGTCGCCGAGGTAGTCCGAGCCCTTGACCGTGTCGAACGCGTGCTTCTCGGGATCGTCCTCGGACGCGTTCCCGAGCGCTGCGTTGATGCCGCCCTCGGCGGCGCCCGAATGGCTCCGGACCGGGTGGATCTTCGATAGGAGCGCGACGTCCGCGCCCGCGTCGAACGCCTCGATGGCCGCGCGCATGCCTGCGCAGCCGGCGCCCACAACAAGGACGTCGTGCTGGGCCTCCACCGCCGGAAACGCTATACGAACGGTCTCGGGCCGCGACTCGCGTCCCCGTACTTAGCGGGAGTGGCCCTCGCCGTTTGCCTCCGCACGGCAGACTCCCACCTCTCCCCCAATGCGAGGCCCGCGCCTACACGACTTCTCGCTCGAACGAACGCAGATCCTCCGCCGCTCGCCCGAGGAGGTGTTCGGCTTCTTCTCCGACCCCTGGAACCTCCAGGCGATCACGCCGCCGTGGCTTCGTTTCCGGATCCTCGACGCGCCCGCCCGGCTCGAGAGCGGATCGCGCCTCCGCTACCGGCTGCGAGTTTTCGGCGTCCCCCTCGGCTGGCGAACCGAGATCGCGCACTGGCAGCCGCCGCGAAGCTTCACGGACGTCCAGGTTGCGGGTCCATACCCGTACTGGGAGCACAACCACCGGTTCAGCCCGGTCACCGGCGGGACCGAGGTGTACGACCACGTCCGCTACGGCGTCCCCGGCGGCCCGATCGCCGAGCGGGTCGAGCGCCTGTTCGTGAGGCCGCGGCTGAACGAGATCTTCGACTACCGAAGGGAGCGGCTCGCCGCGCTCCTCGCTCCCCGTCCGAAAGCGGGGGGTCCGCGCCGGTAGTGACCGCGAAAGAGAGCGTGCACGGCCGCTCGGGTCACGGCCGCGATCGGAGGAGCGGGGCGTCCGAGGCGGAAAGCCGCGAGAATGGTGGTCGCCGACGCTGTCGAGCGGTTCCTCGAGAGCCCCGCGCTCTCCGACGCGACGCGCGAGGCGTACCGTCGGGACCTGGAGGAATTCTCCTCGTGGCTTCGGACGCGGCGGCTCACGCTCGAGCGCTTCGATGCGCGGGCCTTCGCGGAGTACGCCGGCGAGCTCGGCGCCGATCGCCCGGGCCGAGTCCCTCGAAAGCTCGCTCCCACCACCGTCGCCCGACGGCTCGCCGC
>JALZFU010000405.1 GCA_030861385.1 Actinomycetota bacterium | reverse complement strand
GGCGAAGGGAAGGGAGGGAGCGACTGGACAATCGGGCCGATCGCGCGCAGGGCGAGGAAGCAGGCGGCCGCGATCGCGAACGCCGCCGCCGGCAGGCGAGCGCCGCGGGCGGCGGCCTTTACGGCGGCAAGCAGATCCTTGATTCTCGGGTTCACGGCCGAGCCCGGCTCCCTTCACTCGCCATGGTCTACGAGGAGTGAGCTGCGCCCGATCGAAACGACGTGCCCGACTCGCCCTCGCCTTCTCTATCGACGCTCTCTTGAGTCGAATTTAGCCCCAGTTGCCGCGGATTTGACAAGTGGTTGCGTCGCGTCCGGGCCCGTGCCTACACTCCCGCGGCGATGCCGATCTACGAGTACGTGTGCATGGAGTGCGAGAGCCACTTCGAGGAGCTCCTCCGCGTCGACGACGCGGATCCGAGCTGCCCGGACTGCGGCGCGTCGAAGTCGCGCCGCGTCTTCTCCGTGTTAGCAGCTCACGGCACCGCCGAGCAGCCGAGCTTCGGCGGAACGTCCGCTGGCGGCTGCTGCGGCGGGAGCTGTGGCTGCGGTTGAGCCTGTAGCAGCGACGAACGAGCTCGCTGCCTTCGCGGCCGAGGTGTCAGCGTGCACACGTTGCCGGCTCGCGCAGGGGCGAACGCAGGTCGTCTTCGGGGTCGGCGACCCGAGGGCCGACCTCATGTTCGTCGGCGAGGCGCCCGGCTTCCACGAGGACCAGCAGGGATACCCGTTCGTCGGCCAGGCAGGGAAGTTGCTCGACCGCCTACTCGCCGGGATCGGCCTCGACCGGAGCCGGGTGTACGTCTGCAACGTCTTGAAGTGCCGGCCTCCGGGCAACCGGGATCCGCAACCCGACGAGATCGAGGCGTGCGAGGGCTACCTCTTCCGCCAGATCGAGCTCATCGAGCCGCGCGTCGTCGCGACGCTCGGGAACTTCGCCACGAAGCTCCTCTCCGGGAAGCCGCACGGGATCACCCGCGTGCACGGGACGCCGCAGGAGACGACGCTCGGGGGTCGCCGAGTCACGCTCTTCCCGCTCTACCACCCCGCTGCCGCGCTCTACACGCCGGCCATGCTGCGCACGCTCGAGCACGACTTCGGCCGCCTTCCCGCCCTCCTCGCGCGCGAGACGCCGTCCCCGCCGGCCGCGACGGTGCTCGCGTTCCCCGTGACGGAAGCGGCGCGCGTCGCGAACGCCCAGGAGCAGCTCGGCCTCTTTTAGATCTCGAACGAGACGTTCCCGGTCGCCCGCGGCGCGAGTTTCGGGGGCGCCCGTCTAGGCTTTCGGAATGGTCGAGCTCGAGTCGTCCTCGCCCGAGGAGACCGAGCGGATCGGCGCCACGCTCGCGCGGCACCTCGAGCGCGGTGACGTCGTCACCGTCTCGGGCGAGCTCGGCGCGGGCAAGACCACGTTCGTCCGCGGCGCATGCCAGGCACTCGGCGTCACTTCGCCCGTGACGAGTCCCACCTACGCGATCGGGAACCGCTACGCGGGCGTCGTTCCCGTCTCGCACCTCGACCTCTACCGGTTCGTCGAGCTTACGGAGCCCGACTGGGCCGACCTCGAGCCCTACTTCGAGGATGCGATCACCTTCGTCGAATGGCCCGAGGCGGGCGAGCCGTATCTCTCGCGCGCAACGGCGTCCGTCCGTTTGCAGCTGGTCGCCGGCGAGCGTAGACTCGTCACGGTTCAGGCGCCCACGAAACCCCTGCAAATGGCGCCTTCTTGCCCTCCGTGCTGACGCTCGGCCTCGATACCGCCACGGACGTCGCGACCGTGGCCCTTGTTCGCGACGGCGCGGTGCTCGGCGAGCGCGACTCGCGGGCGCTCAGGATCCTCGCCGACGCGGGGACCCTCCTCGCCGACGCGGGGCTCGAGCCTGCCGCCCTCGACGCCGTCGTCGCCGGCACCGGCCCGGGGAGCTACACAGGCCTTCGCATGGGCCTCGCCACCGCCCGGGCGCTCGCTCTCTCGCTTGCCATCCCCGCGACCGGGATCTCGACGCTCGCCGCTCTTGCGAGCGGCGCCGACGGCGCCGTGCCGGTCGTCGACGCCCGTAGGGGGGAGGTCTTCACCGAGGAGGGCGGCGTGCTGCTCGTCGTCTTGCCGGACGACCTCGGCGTCGAGCGGGGGAGGACGTATGTCGGCGACGGCGCCGTCCGCTACCGCGCCGCGATCGCGGGGCGCGGGGGGCTCGTTCCCCCCGACGAGAGTCCGCTCCACGTCCCCTGGGCGCGCCACCACGTCGCGCTCGCGCGCGAGTACGGCTTCTCGAGTGCGCTCGAGCCGATCTACCTCCGGGTACCCGACGCCGAGCGCCGTCGCGTCGCTGGGGGGCTTCGAGTGTGACGATCGAGCTTCGTCGCCTGACGCTTGAAGACCTGGGGGCCATCGAGGTGATCGAGTGTCAGTCGTATCCCACGCCGTGGTCGCGCTCCATGTTCGCCGGCGAGCTGGCGAAGCCGTCGTCGATCTCGCTCGGCGCGTTCGACGGGGACGATCTCGGACGGCTCGTCGGCTACCTGATCAGCTCGCGCTACGTCGACGCGTGGCACGTCATGAACGTCGCCGTGGCTCCCGACCACCGCCGGCACGGGATCGCGACGCAGCTCCTCGAGGAGCTCTTCCGCCTCACCGAGGGCGACCCCCGACGAGGCTACACGCTCGAGGTGCGCGTCTCGAACGGCTCCGCGATCGCGCTCTACGAGCGGCTCGGATTCCAGCCCACAGGCGTTCGCCGCGGCTACTACACCGACAACCGCGAAGATGCCCTCATCATGTGGAAGGACCCGATCCGGAAGGCGGTCTCTGCGCGCGCGAGGTGACTCCCGCCTGATCCTGGCGGTGGAGACGTCGTGCGACGAGACTGCGGCGGCGCTCGTCACGGGCGACGGTTGCGTCCTCGCGAACGTCGTCGCCTCGCAGGCGGAGCTTCACGCCCGCTACGGCGGGGTCGTCCCAGAGGTGGCCTCGCGGCGGCACCTCGAGCTCCTCGCGCCCGTCGTCCTGGACGCGCTCACTTCCGCCGGGAAGCGCTTCGACGACCTCGACGCCGTCGCGGTGACGCGCGGCCCGGGGCTGATCGGCGCCTTGCTCGTCGGACTCTCCGCCGCGAAGGCGCTCGCGTGGTCGCGGCGCCTCCCCCTCGTCGCCGTCGACCATCTGCACGGGCACGTCGCCGCGCTCTTCCTCGAGCCGGACGCGGTGGAGCCGCCGTTCCTCTGCCTGCTCGCGACGGGCGGGCACACGCTTCTTGTCGACGTCCGTGATCGAGCCGGCTACCGCGTCGTCGGTTCGACGCTCGACGACGCCGCCGGGGAAGCGTTCGACAAGGGCGCCCGGCTCCTCGGGCTCGGCTACCCGGGTGGCTCGGCGATCGACCGCCTGGCGCGCGACGGCGACCCGGACGCCTTCCGGTTCCCGGTGGCCCGGGTGCCCGGCCTCGACTTCTCGTTCTCGGGCGTCAAGACCGCGCTCGTGTACGCGGCTCGCGACCTTCCTCGCGACGACCTGGATCGGCGTCGTGCCGACCTCGCCGCGAGCTACCAGCGTGCGATCGTCCGGGCGCTCGTCGAGCGGACGCGAGCCGCCGCGGAGGCGCTCGGCGCGGAGCGCATCGCGGTCGTGGGCGGCGTCGCCGCCAACTCGGAGCTTCGCGCCTCCCTCGCGG
>JALZFU010000396.1 GCA_030861385.1 Actinomycetota bacterium | reverse complement strand
CCGCGAGGCGCGCTCGCGCCGGGCGGGACACCCGCTCGACGCGGACGCGGCGTCGCGATTCCTCGAGCGGCGCCTCCCGAATCGCGGTCGTGAGCGCGCGGAGATCCGCCCGGACGACGCGGCACGTCGGGCAGGAGGCGGCGTGCTCGTCGAGGAGCGCGCGCTCGACCTCCGAGAGCTCGCCGTCAAGCTCGAGCGAGGCCCAGAGGCGCGCGCGTTCGCAGCGCTCTTCCGATGACCGACGTAGACGCAACCTCTTTCCTTCGACGCCCGCAGGCGACAACGGTTAGCAGGCCGTTTCTCTTCCGAGAGACTACGCCGCTACGCCCGCGCTGCGCGCTGGAGCTCCTCGTCCTGCTGGAGCGGGTACCAGCACGCAGCGAGGTGCGCCGACTCGACCTCGCCGAGCGGCGGCATCTCGGTGCGGCAGTTCTCGGGGACCTCGTCGGGCCTCCCCGCAACCTCGCGCGCCTTCGGGCACCGCGGGTGAAACACGCAGCCGGAGGGCGGGTCGACCGGGGAAGGGACGTCGCCGGTCAGGATGATCCGCTCCCGCACCCGCCCATCCCCAGCATGACCCTTCGGAACCGCCGAGAGAAGCGATGCCGTGTACGGCATCTTCGGGTCGAGGTAGACGTCGTCGGCCGCCGCGAGCTCGACCAGGTGGCCGAGGTACATGACCGCGATCCGGTCGCAGATGTGACGGACGACGCCGAGGTCGTGCGAGATAAAGAGGTACGTCAGGTTGTAGTCGTCCTGGAGGCTCTCGAGCAGGTTCAGGATCTGTGCCTGGATCGAGACGTCGAGCGCCGAGACGGGCTCGTCGCACACGATGAGCTTCGGGCTCAGGGCGAGTGCGCGGGCGACGCCGATGCGCTGCCGCTGCCCGCCCGAGAACTCGTGCGGGTAGCGGTTGTAGTGCTCGGGGTTCAGGCCCACCCGCGACATGAGTTCCTGGACGCGGCGCCGCGTGTCGCCGCCCGTCTTGTGGATGGAGAACGGCGTGCCGATGATCTGGCCCACCGTCTGGCGCGGGTTGAGCGACGAGTAGGGGTCCTGGAAGATCATCTGCATCTCGCGCCGAAGCGGTCGCATGTCTCGCCCGCCAAGGCGGGTGATGTCGCGCCCATCGAAGACGATCCGGCCGGCGGTCGAGTCGAGGAGCCGCAGTATCAGCCGCGCCGTCGTCGACTTTCCGCAGCCCGATTCCCCGACCAGCCCGAGCGTCTCGCCGCGGCGGATCTCGAACGTCACCTCCTCGACGGCGCGGACACGTCCTACCTCGCGACGGAAGAGGATCCCGCGCGTGATCGGGAAGTGCTTGCTGAGGTTCTCGACCTGGAGGAGCGGCTCGCCCGCGGGGCGCCGAGCGGCCGTCGTCTCGCCAGCCGCCGTCGCCATCGCTACGCGGCCACCTCCTCCCGCCGCGCCTCGCGCTCCAACCAGAGACGCTTCTTGTCCTCGGCCGAGAGGTGGCATGCCTCCGGATGCCCGCCACCGCGATCGACGAACGCGGGCCGCTCCTCGTCGCACGGCTCGAACCGGTGCGGGCAGCGGGGATGGAACGGGCAGCCGGCGGGAACGCGGATGAGCGAGGGCGGCGAGCCCTCGATGGGAACGAGGCGCGAGCCCTTCTGCTCGACGCGCGGGATCGACTCGAGAAGGCCCCAGAGATACGGGTGGAGCGGCCGCCGGAACGTGTCGTCCTTCGACGCGAGCTCCATCGCCCGACCGGCGTACATCACCATGACCGTGTCCGCGACGTCGGCGATCACCCCGAGATCGTGGGTGATCAGGATGACGCCGATGTCGAACTCGTCCTTCATCCGGTCGATCAGGTCGAGGATCTGGGCCTGGACCGTGACGTCGAGCGCGGTCGTCGGCTCGTCCGCGATCAGGATGTCGGGGTTGTGGAGGAGCGCCATCGCGATGATGGCGCGCTGGCGCATCCCGCCGGAGAACTGGTGCGGATAGTCGCGGAAGCGCTCGCGCGGGCGCGGGATCCCGACGGCGGCGAGAAGCTCGATCGCGCGCTCCTGCGCCGCCTTCTTCGGCATGTCCTCGTGAATGAGGATCGCCTCGACGAGCTGGTCGCCGACCCGGTACATCGGATGGAGGGACGCGAACGGATCCTGGAAGATCATGGCCAGGTCCTTGCCGCGGATCCCGCGGAGCTCGTCGCCCGACATCTTCAGGAGGTCGCGCCCCATGAAGAGGATCTCGCCGTCGACCTGCGCCTGCTTTCGGTTGATGAGACCGAGCGCGGTCAGGCACGTGACGCTCTTCCCCGACCCCGACTCGCCGACGATCCCGAACGTCTCCCCCCGGCGCACCGAGAAGGAGAGCCCGTCGACGGCCTTGACGACGCCGTCCGGGGTCGGGAAGTGAACCCGAAGGTCCTTGACCTCGAGGAGGGCGTCACCCACCGACGGCGTCGGAACGTCTGCGGTCACGCGAGGCGGACGCGCGGATCGAGGTAGGCGTAGACGATGTCGACGACGAGGTTCATGAGCGTCACGACGAGCGCGGTGATCACCGTGACGCCGAGGACGACCGGCAAGTCGCTTCGCGCAACCGACTGGATCGCCCAGGCGCCGACCCCCTGGATGTTGAACACCGTCTCGGTGATGACCGCGCCGCCGAAGAGGAGCGCGACGTCCATCCCGAACATCGTGACGACCGGCGTGAGACTCGCCCGCAAGCCGTGCTTCATCACGACCTTCCGCTCCGGGAGGCCTTTCGCGCGTGCGGTGCGGATGAAGTCCTCGCCCATCGTGTCGATCAGGTTCCCCCGCGTCATCCGGGCGTAGAAGGCGGCGTAGAGGAGGGCGAGGACGAACCAGGGCAGAATCAGGTGCGTGAACCAGCTCCACGGGTTCTCGCCGAACGGGACGTACCCGGATCCGAAGCCCGCGATGCCGGCCTGCTGCCAGAAGATGAAGAGGGCCATGAGGCCGAGCCAGAAGACGGGCGCCGAGACGCCGAAGAGGGCGAAACCCATCGCCAGCCGGTCGATCACGGTTCGCCGCCGCAGCGCGGAGACGATTCCGATCGCGACGCCCATTACGAGCCAAAGGATCGCCGCTCCGATGACGAGCGCGAGCGATCGCGGCGCTCGCGAGATGAGCTCGTCCCGGACGGAGACGCGCGTGTCGTAGGAGAACCCGAGGCCGGGCCAGCCCCATTCGTCTCCGAGGAAGAGATGCTTCACGAAGAGCCCGTACTGCTGGTAGACGGGCTTGTCGAGGCCGAGCTGCTCTCGCACCGTCGCGAGAAGCTGCGCGGTCGGCTGCTTTCCGGCGAAGCGAAGCGCGGGATCACCGGGTGGAAGCAGGAAGAAGATCGCGAAGGTGAGCAGCGTTACGACGAGGACGACGAGAATCACCCAGAGAAGCCGCCGCACCATGTAGGCGCCCACCTCAGACCTCCTCTCGCGACGCTAAGTAGCGTTGCCGGCCGGGATTCTAGTGGCGGGGAGCCGCCC
>JALZFU010000389.1 GCA_030861385.1 Actinomycetota bacterium | reverse complement strand
CTTCTCGACGGGGTACTCGCGCGAGTACCCCCACCCTCCGAGCGTCTGTACCGCCGCCCACGTGCACCACATGGCTGTCTCCGAGGCGTGGAGCTTCGCCATAGCCGCTTCCAGCGCGACGTCCTCGCCCGCGTCGGCCTTCACGGCCGCCTGCCAGACGAGGAGGCGCGACGCCTCGATGCGCACCGCCATGTCCGCGAGCCGGAAGGCGACCGCCTGGTGCTCGGCGATCGGCTTCCCGAACTGGGTACGCGTCTTCGCGTACTCGATCGCGTACTCGAGCGCGGCGCGAGCGAGCCCCGTCGCCGCGGCGCCGAGCACGACGCGCGACTTGTCGAACGTGTGCATGAGCCCGTAGAACCCTTGCCCCTCGTCGCCGAGCCGCCGCTCGCCCGGGAGCCAGGCGTCCTCGAGGAACATCTCGGCGTTCACGATCGCGCGCTGGCCCATCTTGCGGATCGGCGGCCCGAACGAGACTCCCTTGTCGCCCTTCTCGACGACGAACGCCGTGACGCCGCGCGAACGGGAACCGGGCGCGACGGTCGCGAAGACGACGTAGTAGTCGGCGATGCCGCCGTTCGAGATCCACGTCTTCTGGCCGCGGAGGACGTACCCGCCGTCCGCCCGCGTCGCCCTCGTCTCGATCGACGCCGCGTCGGACCCGACGGCCGGCTCTGTCGTCGCGACCGCCCCGAGCGGCGGCCGTTCCTGGCCGAGCGGGTCGAGCCAACGACGCTTCTGCTCGTCGCTTCCGAGCGCGAGGATCGGCTTCGCGAAGAAGCCGTTCGACGTGAGGAGGTTCCCGATGCCGGCGCAGCCCCAGCACAGCTCCTCCTGGACGAGGCACTGGCTGAAGGTGTCGACGAGACCGCCTCCGCCGTGCTCTTCGGGGAGCATGTACGACGTTAGGCCGAGCTCGGACGCGCGGTACCAGATCTCCCATGGCATCTCCGTGTCCGCCTCGTCGACCTCGAGGGACGCGGGGCGGATCTCGCGCTGGGCGAAGTCCCGGCAGAGGTCACGGATCTCGCGCTGCTCGGTGGTGAGCTCGAAGAGATCGCCGGTCACGCGCGTCACGCCCCCATCCTCGCATCGAGCTTCTGGGCGAGCGCGGCGAAGTGCTCGCGGTCGACGCCGCGCCCCGACGCGAGGAGCGAGAGGACGACGTCGCCACGACGCCACGCCGCGAGGTACGTCGGAAGCTCCTTCTTGCACGTGCCGCAGGGGATGAGCGCGAGGAGGACGCCGGAAGAGCCGAGCTCGAGCCGCCGTTCCGGCTTCGCCCGACCGAGGAGGTCCCGCGGGTGCGAGCGCACCCACCCGACGTAGCGCTCCGCGCCCTCGGTCGTCTCGAACCGAAGGCCGCGAGCGACGACGTGGTCGAAGATCTCGCCCCGGCCGAAGAACTCGCGTTCGACGCCCCGGACGTAGCCGGCTTCGTTGAGGAGATTCGAGAGCGCGTTCGGGGCGAAGGCGTCGGCGGCGAGCGAGGGACGGTCGAGCGAGCGTCTCTCGCTCGAGAGCTCGGGGAGGACGTTCGGCGGAAGCGTCGGAGGCGCCGCCTGCTCCTCGCCGGTGCCGCAGCCGGCCGCGAGCGGCGAGAGCACGAGGACGACGAGCGCGAGGGTGACTCTCACGCGTCCCAGTATCGGCCGACCGCAGAGCGCACCGCCGCGAGCGCGTCCTCTACCGAGACGGTGTCCGGGAGGTACGCGCACGGATCCGCGAGCGTCGGCTCGAGGCCCAGGATCCCTTCGAGCGTCGCGTGCAGGCAGAACGCCGAGTATGTCCGCGCGTAGCCACCCTCCTGCACGAGCACGATCCGCCCGCCGCAGTGGCGCTCGGCGAGCGCGCGCGCCGCCGACCCGAGGTCGCGGAAGCCGGCCATCGTCACGCACTGACGACCGTTCGGGTCGAACTGGTTCGCGTCCTGTCCGATCGCGACGAGGAGAAGCTCCGGCGCGAACGCGTCGACGATCGGGATCACGATCTCCGCCATCGCCTGCGCGTAGCCGCGGTCGCCGGTCCCGAGCGGAAGCTCGACGTTCAGGTTCGTCCCCTCCCCGGCGCCGGCACCGATCTCGTCGGGCGCACCCGTCTGTGGATGCGAGGGGCCCCACGCTCCGTGGCGCATGTGGAACGACACCGCGAGGACGTCGCCGCGCTCGTAGAAGACTTCCTGCGTCCCGTTTCCGTGGTGGACGTCCCAGTCGAGGACGGCGACGCGCTCGAGGCCGCGCCGTCGCGCGAGCTCGGCGGCGAGCGCGACGTTGTTGAAGAGGCAGTAGCCGTCCGCCTGCCGCGTCTGGGCGTGGTGGCCCGGCGGCCGAACGAGCGTGTATGCCACCGTGGCGTCACCGGCGAGGACCGCGTCGGCGGCCGCGAGCGCCGTTCCCGCCGCCGCGCGGGCCGCGTCCCACGACGCCTCGACGACGGGAGTCGACCACGTGAGGAGGCCGCCGCCCGCCGCACAGTAGGCGCGGATCGTCTCGACGTAGCCCTCGTCGTGGACGAGCGCGAGCTCGGACGGGTCGGCGTGCCGCCCGCGGCGGAAGCGGAGGCGGTCGCTCAGGGGCCCGCGCTCGAGGATCGACTTCATGTTCCGCACGCGAAGCGAGTTCTCGGGGTGGAGCTCGCCTTCGGCGAGGAGCGGCGACGGCCCGTGCTCGAAGACGCCGCTCCCCGTGTCGTGGCGGAGCACGTCGTCGTGCCAGAAGACGGCGAGCTCGTCCGGCACCGGTTACACAGGCGAGGGCGCCATCCCGTAGACAAAGAACGCCGGCTCCTCGCCGACGTTCTTCAGGTGGTAGCGCCACCCGGGAGCGAGGTAGACGCCGTCCTCGGGGCCGAGGAGGAGCTCGCCCTCGTCCCACGTCAGCCGAAGGCGCCCCCGGAGGACGAAGTACGTCTCGTCGACCGGGCCGTAGTACTTGTCGCCGGGCTCGGTCGTGTCCTCCGGCTCGAACGACCAGACGTTCGTCTCCTCGCCCGCGTCCATCCAGCAGGCGCCGAGCAGGAGGTTCGAGCCGCAGCGCTCACGCGTGACGAGGCGGGCGATCCGCACCTTCGTCGGCGCCTCGTCGGCCGGGATCACCGGAACCGAGTCGAGCGGGACGACCATCGGCCGCCGCTTCTCCACGGCGCGAATGTACCCGACCGCGCGCGCCCGCCCGCGTCCGCATGCCTCGGGAACGCGCCGACGACGAGGAAGGGGCCGCTTACCAGATGCCCCCGAGCGCGACCGTGATCGCCTCGCCGTTCACGCCGCTCGCCCCTTCGGTCGCGAGGAAGACGATCACGGCGGCGATCTCCTCCGGCTCGAGGACGCGGCCGGCCGGGTACACGGCCGCGCGCTCGGCCCAGACCTCCTCGGCGGTGATCCCGCGCCGCTCGGCTTCCCGCCGCGCCGAGCGCTCCGCCATCTCCGTTCGCACCCAGCCGGGGAGGACGGCGTTGCACGTGACGCCGTGGCGGCCGACGTCCTGCGCGGCCGAGCGCATGAGCCCGATCAGCGCGTGCTTCGAGGCGTCGTAGGCGGACTCCGCCGGCCCGCCCACCTGACCGGCCGTCGAGCTCACCATGACGAGACGCCCCCAGCCCCGCTCGACCATGTCGCGCGCGGCGAGGCGCGTCAGATGGAACGCGCCGTCGAGGTTCACGGCGAGCGTCTCGCGCCAGACACGCGGATCCTGCTCCCAGATCACCCGCTCGTCCGCCGAGCCGATCCCCGCGTTGTTCACCAGGATGTCGATCGACCCGAGGCGCGCGTGCGTCTCTTCCACGATCCGCGCGCACGCCTCCTCCGTCGCGACGGACTCGGCCAGATACTCGACACCGCTCTCGCGCGCGAGCGACGCCAGCTCCTCCTCGGTGCGCGAGACCGCCATGACGCGCGCGCCGCGCTCGGCGAGAG
>JALZFU010000375.1 GCA_030861385.1 Actinomycetota bacterium | reverse complement strand
GCGACGCGGCGCAGCGGCGCCTCTGCGCGGGAGACGGTCGGGGCCGCTGCGAACGCGCTGGCCAGCCGCCCAAGCGTGAGTGCGGCAAGCATGAGACCGACGTCGCGAAGCGCGATGTCGAAGTCCTCTTCCGCTACGGCGCCCTCCGGGCCACGCCGCTATCGCCCGAATCTGTTGTACGGAGTAGCATCCTGCGCTCTTATCGGCGAAAGCGCTGCAATACGACTGACGCCGTGCTGAGCGGGGTCTGGAACCGAGGCTGGGAAACGCTTGTCTTCTGGGCCGCAACGAGCGTCGCGCTTCTGCACGCGCTCGACGACGCGTTCCTCAGCCGCCAGCCGGGCGTTCCGCTTGGCCAGCATGCGCTCGCGGCGGCGATCTCCCTCTTGGCCGGAATCGGCGCCATGGTCGCGTTCCCGAGGACTCGCCCCGGGCTACGGGCGCTCGTCGCGTTCGTCTTCGGCGTGCTTGCCGTCGTGAACGGCGCACAGCACGCGCTCCACGCGGCGACGAACGAGCTTGCGCGCAGCGACGTCACGGGTATCGCCGCGCTGGCGGCAGGCGCGTTTCTCCTCGTGCTCGCGCTCGTGATTCCGTTCCGGCACCGCGGCGAGCGAGCGGCCACGCGGCGACAGCGGTGGAGGAACCGCGTCATCGCGACCGTCGGCGTCGCCGCGATCGTCGTCTTCGTCGCCGTCCCGGTCGCCACCGGCATTGCGTGGACGCACAAGTACCGAGAACCGATCGGCGATCCTCCCTCGGCGGCGTTCCAGCCAGTGACGTTCACCTCGTCCGACGGACTTCGCCTCTCCGGGTGGTACGCGCCTTCGAAGAACGGCGCCGCGCTCATCCTCGTCCACGGAGGCGGCGGCGATCGCACGGGACCTCGGCGGCACGCCGAGCTGTTTGCGCGCCACGGCTACGGCGTCCTCCTCTACGACGCGCGAGGGCGCGGCGAGAGCGAGGGCACCCCGAACGCGCTCGGCTGGGAATGGGAGAAGGACGTCGACGGCGCGCTCGCCTATCTCGCGGGCCGTGGGGACGTCGACGACGGCCAGATCGGCGCGCTAGGTCTCTCGACGGGCGCGGACGTTCTCCTGGAAGCCGCCGCCGATCAGCGGCAGATCAAGGCGGTCGTGGCGGAGGGCGCATCCATCCGCTCGTTCGAGGACTATCGAAACGCGGGTCTCGACGCGCTCGCGCCCTTCTCCCTCGTCCTGATGACCGCCGTCCGCGTCTTCTCTGGATCCGCTCCGGGCGAGCCCCTCGCGGAACTCGTGCGCGAAATCTCTCCGACGCCGCTCCTCTTCATCGCGGGCGGCCGCGGCGCCACCGGGCCGGGCGGCGGCGAGTACGGGCTCGCGCAACTCTACGCCAACGCCGCCCGGGAGCCCGTCGAGTTCTGGGGGTTGCCCGAAGGCCGCCATACGGCTGCGATCCGCGAGCGGCCCGAGGAGTACGAGCGGCGGGTGGTCGGGTTCTTCGATGACGCCCTCCTCGACCGCGACAACCCGTGAAGGCTGCGCCAACGAAAGGGGACTCGATGTTCGTGAAATACAGGCGGGAGCTTCAGAGCTGGCACTACTGTCTCTTCCTCGGCGGGCTGGCCGTCATGCTCTTCCACCTCACGGAAGACGCTCTCGTCCACAAGGAGAACGGCTCCTCGCTCGCGGCGCAGCTGGGGTCCACCGCCCTGAATCTGCTGCTCGTAGCCATCGGCGCTCTGCTCTACCCGCTGCTCTGGCGCCGCGCGCGGCCGCTCTTCGTCCTCCTCTACGGCGCGCTCGCGCTCCTCACCGCGTGGCGAGCCCACGTGTCCGACGTGCTCGACGGTGATGCCGCGGGCGGTGACTACACGGGAACGGTGTACGCGCTCACGGGCATCGTGCTCATGGGCCTCGCCTTAAAGCTCGCTCTTGACAGCTTCCGCGACGGCACCGCGCCCGCTGCCAAAGGCTCCAGCGGGAATGCACGACTACTTCGGACGCTTCTGGGCGCCCCTACTCGGCGGCTTCGTGATCGCGTGGCCGTTCGCCTTCCCCGTCAACCGGGCGATGATCCGCCGCGGTCGAGGACACGCGGTGTTCACCAGTACCACGGCCGCTGACGTAGCCGGACGTGGCCGCTACGGGTTGACGGCTTAACCGTGCGGCGCCGCGGGCGCGACGACGAGGGCGGTCAGGGTTGCGCAGTGTGACCACAAGGGTCCGGGTTTCGTTCCCGAACGCCGTAGTCGAGGTGCCGGCCCCGTGGCGAAAGTAGTCCTAGATGTACTCACATGCATTCAGTTGCACCCGCCCGGTTTCCGAGTCCGACAACAAAAACCCCGTTTCCGGGGCTTTTAGTGGAGCTAGCCGGACTCGAACCGGCGACCTCCTGGGTGCGATCCAGGCGCTCTCCCAGCTGAGCTATAGCCCCGCGGCGGACAGTGTAGCCGCGCTCGGACAGGCCTCCGTGAGCCGTTGGGTCGCGAGCGCTCCCGGCAGATCTCTCTCGCCCGTCGCGAGCGGCGGGCTCGCCACGCCGTTCCGTAGGCGATCGGCAACCGCTCCGTAGAGATCGGCTGCCGCCGCGGTCTCCCCGCTCAGATGTCGAGCCGGGAATCCTCGAGGTCGAGGTCGCGCTGGATCCGGTGCATCACGTCGTCGCTGATCCGGCCCTCGAGCCGTAGTTGCACGACGGCCTCGCGCTCGGCGTTCAGGAGCTCGCGCCGAAGCCTCTGGTAGGCGCGCGACTGCTCCTCGACGCCGTCGTCCCCGTCCTCGGAGACGCGAGCCGCGAAGCGCCGGCGGCGGAAGTCGTAGAGCCCGCGCAGCCGCTGGACGGTGTCCGGATTGGGCCAGCCCTCGTCCGCCAGCTCCTCGATCCGCCCGAGCGCCGCCTCCGCGGCGAGGATTCGCGCCTCCACCTCTTCGTGCTCCTCGGCATCATCGCGTTCGACCCCGAGGGCGCGGACGAGCGCCGGGAGCGAGAGGCCCTGGAGGACGAGCGTGGCGAGGATCGTGCAGTACGTGAGGAAGACGATCAGGTCGCGCGCCGGGAACGGCTCCCCCGCGTCGGTCTCGAGCGGGAGCGCGAGGGCGGCGGCGAGCGAGTCGGCGCCGCGGAGGCCCATCCAGCCGACGAGCACCGAGT
>JALZFU010000372.1 GCA_030861385.1 Actinomycetota bacterium | reverse complement strand
GCTCCAGCGCGATCACCGCGTGCCCGTACTGACCGCGCCCACCCGTCTGCCGGACGAACCGTCCCTCGACTCGGTCGACGCGCTTCGAGACGGTCTCGCGGTAGGCGACCTGCGGCCGGCCGACGTTTGCGTCGACCTTGAACTCACGCGTCAGGCGGTCGACGATGATCTCGAGGTGGAGCTCGCCCATCCCCGAGATGAGCGTCTGCCCGGTCTCCTCGTCCGTGCGCACCTGGAAGGTCGGGTCCTCCTCGGCGAGTCGCTGGAGCGCCTGCGAGAGCTTGTCCTGGTCGGCCTTCGTCCTCGGTTCGATCGCGACCGAGATGACGGGCTCCGGGAACTGCATCGACTCGAGCAGGATGGGCGCGGAGTCGACCGCGAGCGTGTCGCCCGTCGTCGTGTGCTTCAGGCCGACGGCGGCGACGATCTCGCCCGCCCCGATCTCTTCTCGCTCCTCGCGGTGGTTCGCGTGCATCTGGAGGAGGCGGCCGACGCGCTCCGTCTTCCCCGTCGTCACGTTGAGGACGCGCTCGCCGGCGCGGACCTTTCCTGAGTAGACACGGAAGTAGGTGAGCTTCCCGACGTAGGGGTCGCTCATCACCTTGAACGCGAGCGCCGAGAACGGCTCGTCCTCGGACGGCCGCCGCGACAGCTCCTTCTGCGTCCGCGGGTCGACTCCGTGCACGGGCGGGACGTCGAGCGGGCTCGGGAGGAAGTCGATCACCGCGTCGAGGAGCGGCTGCACTCCCTTGTTCTTGAAGGCAGAGCCGAGGAGGACGGGCGTCACGGCGATCGCAAGGGTCGCCTTGCGAAGCGCGCGGCGGATCATGTCGGGCGTGACCGCTTCCTCGTCGAGGAGGTACGTCTCGAGCAGTTCCTCGTCGTGCTCGGCGACCGAGTCGATCAGTTGGTGGTGGTATTCCTCCGCCTGCTCGCGAAGCTCGTCAGGCACCTCGCCATAGTCGATCTCGGTTCCGAGCGCGTCCCTCCACGTGACCGAGCGCATCTCGACGACGTCGACGACGCCGCGGAAGTGCTCCTCCTGGCCGATCGGAAGCTGAATCGGAACCGGGTGCGCGCCCAGCCGGTCGATCATCGATTGCACCGCGCCGAAGAAGTCGGCGCCGACGCGGTCCATCTTGTTGATGAACGCAACGCGCGGGACGGCGTAGCGGTCCGCCTGGCGCCAGACCGTCTCCGACTGCGGCTCGACGCCGGCGACCGAGTCGAACACCGCGATCGCGCCGTCGAGGACGCGCAGGCTTCGCTCCACCTCGACGGTGAAGTCCACGTGCCCGGGCGTATCGATGATGTTCACACGAAAATCGCGCCACGAGGCGGTCGTCGCCGCGGACGTGATCGTGATCCCCCGCTCCTGCTCCTGCGCCATCCAGTCCATCGTCGCGGCACCCTCGTGGACCTCGCCCATCTTGTGCGTGCGGCCCGTGTAGTAGAGGATCCGCTCCGTCGTCGTCGTCTTACCCGCGTCGATGTGGGCCATGATCCCGATGTTCCGGACCCGCTCGAGCGCGACCTTGCCGCCGCTCACGATTGCCGTGCGCTCGGCCACCGCTACCACCTGTAGTGGGCGAAGGCCTTGTTCGCCTGCGCCATCCGGTAGAGGTCGTCCTTCCGCTTGAACGCGCCACCCTGCTGGTTCAACGCGTCGAGAATCTCGTTCGCGAGCTTCTCGTCCATGTGCTTCTCCCGCCGATCGCGCGCGTACGTCACGAGCCAGCGGACGGCGAGCGTGCGGGCGCGGCGCTGGGGCACCTCGACGGGCACCTGGTAGTTGGCGCCGCCGACGCGGCGGGAGCGGACTTCGAGAACGGGCGTGACGCTCTTGACGGCCTGCTCGAGGACGTCGACCGGCGGTCGCCCGGTTCGCTCGCCGACGCGATCGAGGGCCGAGTAGACGACGTGCTCGGCGGTCGACTTCTTCCCGCGCGTCATCAGCCGGTTCACGACCTGCGAGACGAGCTTCGAGTTGTAGACGGGGTCGGGATCGAGCTCGCGGACCTGGATCTCGGCGCGCCGCGGCATCAGCGCTCACCACGGCAGCAGTGCGCGCGACCTGTCTGGATCGAGGTCGCCACTACGAACCTCTCTTCGCCCCGTACTTGGAGCGCCCCTGACGGCGGTCCGAAACCCCGGCCGCGTCGAGCGCAGCCCGGATCACCTTGTAACGAACGCCCGGCATGTCCTTGACGCGGCCACCTCGGATGAGGACGACCGAGTGCTCCTGCAGGTTGTGCCCCTCGCCGGGGATGTACGACGTCACCTCCATACCGTTGGTGAGCCGAACGCGCGCAACCTTGCGGAGCGCCGAGTTCGGCTTCTTGGGGGTCGCGGTGTAGACGCGCGTGCAGACGCCGCGCTTCTGCGGCGCTCCGCGGAGCGCGGGCGTCTTCGTCTTCGCGCTCGGAACTGCGCGACCCTTGCGCACGAGCTGGTTGACCGTCGGCATGCTTCGTTCTCTCTTCGGCTCTTGGGCTTACACGTAAAGAAAGGCCGGCGCAGGCGGACCCGCTCCAACCAGGCGCCAAGAGTACCAGAACCGCCTCGGAAGCCACCTTTGCGAGAGCGCGCTGGCCCGAACCGGCAAACGGATCTATTGTCCCGTGTGGCACGCGTGCGACGCGGTGACTGCGCCTAGCCGCGCCGCGTTATACGGGTGACCGGATGCCCTTCCTCCAGGAGAACACGACGTGGATCGCACTCGGCTCGGCGCTCGCGGGAGCGGCCGCCGTCGCCGCGCTCGCGCTCGTCGTCTTCTACGTCGTGTCCCGGCGAAAGGCGGCAGGCAGCGACCTCGACGGGCGGCTAGCGACCTCGAACGAGCGCCTCGAGGAGAAGCTCGCCGACCTCGCGCGCGATCTCGAGCGCGCCCAGGCGGAGAACCGCCGTGCGCGGGAGCTCGCCGCGATCGGCTCGACGATCGACCTCGACTCGATCGTCTCGCGTACGCTCGAGGCCGCCGCCGCGCTCGAGTTCGTCGATGCCGCGATGATCGTCGTCGGCCAGGAGGACGGCGGACCCGTCATCGCGACGTTCGGGATGACGACCGACGAGGCGGCGAGGCAGCCGATCGGCGCCCCGCCGAGCGGACGAGCGGCGCGGGCGATCGAGATCGCGTACCGCTACGCGGCCGAGGACGCTCCGGGCGACGGCGAGCTCATCCGCGGCGGCGTCGTCGTCCCGCTCCGCAGTGACGCCGACGAGGCGGTCGGAACCCTCGCCGTCTTCTGGCGAACCCGCGAGCGCGAGCCTTCGGAGTCGGAGCTGGCCGCCCTCGAGGACCTCGCCGCGACCGCCGGGCCCGCGATCGAGAACGGACGGCGCTTCCGCGAGGCGCGCAAGCTTGCCGACCTCGATGCGCTGACGAGCCTGCACAACCGCCGCTACTTCCACGACACCCTTGCGCGCGAGGTCGCGCGGGCACACCGGTACGATCGCCGACTCGCGCTCGTCGTCTTCGACATCGACGACTTCAAGCTGATCAACGAGCGCGTCGGACACCTCGCGGGCGACTCCGTCCTCGCGCAGCTCGCCGACCGCGTGCGGTCGGTCGTCCGAAGCGCCGATATCGCCTGTCGCGTCGGCGGCGACGAGTTCGCGGTCATCCTTCCCGAGTCGGCGCTGACCGACGCGGAGCAGCTCTACCGGCGCCTCCAGTTCGCCCTCTCGGCGCGCCCGACGGGGAGCGGCGAGCGGCTGCACTTGTCCGCCGGGGTGGCCGAGCTCACGCCGGAGGACGACGCCGTCTCCTTCTTCGAGCGCGCCGACGAGGCGCTCTTCCGCGCGAAGGAGACCGGCAAGGGCCAGGCCGTCGCCGCCTCCTAGCGGCGCGGTGACGTCCCGCGTCCGCTTCGCGCCCGCTCTTGGACGATTCCGTCCGAACGCGCGCACGACTTGTGTCGGCGGCTGCGAGTGGTCATGCACCCGGCGACGCTGGCAGTCCTATCCCCAGGTTCCACAGGGGGCTGGGGAGGAATCGCCCGCCCTCTCCACGGACATGGGAACGGTCACCCGGGCCGATGCGGCCCGCCCGGGTGACCCATGTCGTTCGGAGGCGCGCCCGAAGTCGCCACCCGCGACTCGGGACGCTACTCCTCGTCGAGCGGTGAGTCGACCTCGGGGGTCTCCTCGGCCTCCATCGCCTCCGACAAGCGGCCCCCGTCTCCGGCGATTCCGCCGCCGAAGTCGAAGTCGAGGCCGCTGAGGTCGAGACCTTCGCCGTCCGACCCGATCTCCTCCAGCGCCGCGAGGAGCTGCTCCTCGGTCGCCGGCCGCGTGATCGCCCCGACGGCCGCCTTCTCGGTCGGACGGATCTCGATCGACCGGTACTTCTTGAGGCCCGTCGCCGCCGGGATGAGCTTCCCGATGATGACGTTCTCCTTGAGGCCGAGCAGTCGATCGACCTTGCCTTCGATGGACGCGTCCGTCAGCACCTTCGTCGTCTCCTGGAAAGAGGCCGCCGAGAGGAACGACTCCGTCGCGAGCGAGGCCTTCGTGATCCCGAGGATGAGCGGCTCGAAAGTTGCCTCCTCCTTGCCGTCCGCCTCCCGCATCCGGGCGTTCTCGCGCTCGAGCACGACCTTGTCGACGAGCTGACCGGGCAAGAGGTCGGTGTCGCCCGCGTTCTCGATGCGGACCTTCTTCAGCATCTGCCGGACGATCAGCTCGATGTGCTTGTCGTGGATGTCGACGCCCTGCGAGCGGTAGACCTTCTGCACCTCGCCGACGAGGTAGAGCTCGGTCGGCGTCGATCCCTTGCCCGCCTTCGCGTGGAGGGCGAGGAGCTCGGCCGGCGCCAGCGATCCCTCGTGCAGCGGGTCGCCCGGCTCCACCGTCCTCCCGTTCGCGACGAGGAGCCGCGTGCGGCGTGGGAGCTGGTACTCCTTCGTTGGGAGCGGCTCGCCGTGCTCGTCCAGCGCGCCCGGGTCGATCGACACCTTCGGCCCCCGGTCCGCCCCCTCGATGGTCACGGTCCCGCCGATCTCGGCGAGGCGAGCAGCGCCCTTCGGATTGCGGGCCTCGAAGATCTCGACGACGCGCGGGAGCCCGTGGGTGATGTCGGCGCCGGCGACGCCGCCGGTGTGGAAGGTCCGCATCGTGAGCTGCGTGCCCGGCTCGCCGATCGACTGCGCGGCAATAATCCCCACGGCGTCGCCGACTTCGCAAAGCTCGCCGGTCGCGAGGAAGACGCCGTAGCAGCGCCGGCAGACGCCGAACTCGCTCTTGCACTTGAGGACGGACCGGACCGGGAGGGTGAACCGCTCGGCCTGCTCGCCGACCTCGGCGAGGACGCGTAGGAGGTCGGCGTTCGTGATGAGGTCGCCCTTCGACACGAGCGCCGTCTTGCTCGGCTTCCCGTCCGTGAGCGGCTTCATGACGTCGCCGGCGGCGATGCGTCCGGCGAGCGACCGGTTGAGCCCGTCCGAGGTGGCGAGCGGCAGCTCGATGAACTCGTCCGTACCGCAGTCCTCGTCGCGGACGATCACGTCCTGGGATACGTCGACGAGCCGACGCGTCAGGTAGCCGGAGTCCGCCGTCCGGAGCGCGGTGTCGGCGAGACCCTTGCGGGCGCCGTGGGTCGAGATGAAGTACTCGAGCACCGAGAGCCCCTCCATGAAGTTCGCCTTGATCGGACGCTCGATGATGTCACCCTTCGGGTTCGCCATGAGGCCGCGCATGCCGGCCAGCTGGCGAATCTGCTTGATCGACCCCCGCGCGCCCGAGTTGGCCATCATGTAAATCGGGTTCAGCTCGTACATCGTCTCCTGCATGGCGTCCGCGACCGCGTCGGTCGCCTCCGTCCACTCCTCGACGATCCGCTCGTGGCGCTCGTCCTCGGTGATGAGGCCGCGCTCGTAGTCGCGCTCGATCCGCTGCACGCGCTCCTCGTAGGAGGCGAGGATCTCCTCCTTCGTCTCCGGGATGATGATGTCGTTCTTCGAGATCGTGATCCCCGCCCGCGTCGCGTGCGAGAAGCCGAGCTCCTTGACCGTGTCGAGGACGGATGCGATCGCGAGCGCGCCGTAGCGGTCGACGAGGTCGGAGATGAAGTCGTTCATCTCCTTCTTCGAGAGCGTGCGGTTCACGAACGGCTGCTCGCGGACGTCGTGGTCGCCGTCGAGCACGCCCTGAAGCGCGCGTCCGACCTCCTCGTTGAAGATCACGCGGCCGGCCGTCGTCA
>JALZFU010000103.1 GCA_030861385.1 Actinomycetota bacterium | reverse complement strand
AGCTTCCCACCGGTGACGACGCGGCGCGCGAGCTGCTCCTGCGGTCAGCTGCAGCTGACCGCGGACGGCGAGCCGGTCCGGATCTCGATGTGTCACTGCCTCGCCTGCCAGCGCCGGACCGGGAGCGCGTTCGCGATCCAGGCGCGCTTCCCGGCCGATCGGGTCCGCGTCCTCGGCCGTGACGCCGTTTACGCCCGCACCTCGGACTGGGGCGAGGAGCGGACGTTTCACTTCTGCCCCGACTGCGGCGCCACGATCTTCTACACGACGGCGGCGGCGCCGGACGTGATCGCGGTTCCGGTCGGCGCCTTCGCCGATCCCTCCTTCCCGCCGCCGACCGTCTCCGTCTACGAGTCGCGACGGCATCCGTGGCTCCCGCTCCCCGACGCGATCGAGCACGAGGACTACTAGAGGCTCGTGTGGACGTCGCGCGGGTTGCCTCGCCAGAAACAAGAAATCCCCGATTTCGGGGGTTTCTCTGTGGGCCCGCCTGGATTCGAACCAGGGACCAACGGATTATGAGTCTGCGAACGTTGGGGCGCTCTAGGTCGCGTTGGGAGCGATTACCCTGGAAAACACCCGTTTCCCTCTCCGGTAACGGACAGCCTGGTAGCTCTTGGGAGCGCTAGGTTCTTAGCGAATCGCTTAGCGATCTAGCCGCTAAGACCCGCTTCCCCGTACTCCTGGCGGTACTAGACTCCCCCGCTGCGGCGCAGGGACGGCAGGGCGGCGACGATCGGGGTTGCCCTGTCGTCCCTTGCTGACCGCGTCCCAAGATCCGCCGATGGGTCTTGACGCAGAAACCGGAGGAAAGGAGGATTGCGCAGCCCCTCCACGCGACCCTGTGGCTCGGTGTCGCCGGAAATCTTTGGCGGGAAGGGAGGGATTTTATGTCCAAGCCGAGGCGATTCATCGCGGGCCTCCTGGCGGTGATGGCGATTGCCGCGACGCCGGCGTTCCTGCCCGCAGCGGCAAGCGCCGCGCCGACGTGTCAGCCTGGCCAGCACGGGAACCCGAAGCCGGGATTCAAGCCGGCGCCGTGCCCGCCGTAAAAGATCGGTGAGCTGTTCCGGGAGAGCCGCGCAGAGAGAACTGCGCGGCTCTCGTTCGTCAGGCCCGAACGCCAGCGGATTGAGCGAGTCGCAACTTGTGTGCCGTTTCTTGCGCGCTGCTCGTTCTTCTTACATCGACTTTACAACTCGAACCCGAGTACGTATGCTGCTTCGGCCGCGCCGCACTAGTCCTCAGCGGATGCGACCACGAGCGCGCAGCCCCGGCCGGAGCCGCAGCCGGCCGGGGCCGCGCTTCCCCAGGGAAGCGCCCCTCCTCTTGACCGAGCTGCGCTGAGCCTCACCCGAATGCATCTTCTCGCCTTCTCGTCTCCCAACGAGGACACGGCAGGCGCATCGGGCCGGGGCGAGTCATGCCCTGCTCGGGCGCATCGTCGGCGTCGGCCGCGAGCGAGTGCGAAGGATCGTCGCAGGAGAGTGAGTCGCGAATAACGTCCGCCACGCTCGCCAACGTGTGAGCATGAGCGCCGATGTAACTGTGGCGCTTTCTGCGGCATCGGGAACCGCGTCGGCTCCCGCACCGACGCCCTTAGTCGCCGTTCCCGTGTCGGCTGCGACGGCAATCGGGAGCGCGGGCGGAGCGACGCTGATCGTCGCCTCGGGCTTCGCGTTCGTCGCCATCAAGACGCTTACCGCCCAGCCCGCGGTACCCGAGCCCGGTTTCCACGGACGGTCAGCGCACGAGAATTTCGTCGCCTACGGGACGGAGGTAGCCGCCGTGCTCGTGTTCCTGGTCGTCGGCGTTCGACAGCTCTTCACGCGCTTGCACTTCGTCTAGGCTGCCGTTTCCGCTGGACGCCGGCCGCGACGAGCCTGCTTCGTGCCCTTCCGGGCGAAGTCCTCTACTTCCTGGGCGTTCGCGTCGAGCACGACCTGTCCGCGTCGAGCGTCGCCGTACTTCAAAACCACCTGAACGTAATCCTTCTCGCGGATGCTCGGAGGGCGTCAACCGGAGGAGACGTAAAATCTCGGTTTGCAGGTCTTTCTTAGTGGGCCCGGAAGGAGTCGAACCTTCGACCGACGGATTATGAGTCCGCTGCTCTACCGCTGAGCTACGGGCCCTCCGCGCATCTCGTCAACACTAGCCTGCCCCCGCTGCGCGCGTTTCGCTCGCTGGCGACCTGGAAGCGTCGGGGTTCGCCGAGTGCGTCACGCGGCGCGCGTCCCTGGCACTTCGAAGTGCGGATCGACCAGCGGCCCCCAGCAGCCGGCGCACGCGCAGCGCGAGAGAGCGGCCTCGGCTGGATCGGCGTCACGCGCCTTCGTCGGGCGACCGACGCGCGGGATCGCGAGCGCCGCCAGCGCACCCACGAAGACGACGCCGGCGCCGCCGTAGATCGCAGGAGACAGTCCGTCGACGAAGCTCTGCCCGCTCTCGTAGCCGCCGTAGCGCCCGAAGACGGTCGCGAGCACGGCGACGCCGAAGACGCCGCCCGCCTCGCGAATGGCGTTGTTCGCCCCCGACGCCTGACCCTCCTCGCTCGGGTGGACGGCGCTCAGGACGACGTTCGCGACCGGCGCGAAGAAGAGCGCCATGCCGATCCCCGAGATGACGAAGCCGGGGATCAGGTTCGCGTACGGAGCCGTCGGCGAGGTCGCGGCGCCGAGCCACGCCAAGCCGACCGCTTGCAACGTCAGCCCGGTCGCCATGATCGGCCGGCCGCCGATCCGGTCGGAGAGCGCACCGGCGATCGGCGCGACGAAGATCGGCATGACCGTCCAGGGCAGGATCCGAAGACCGGCGCCGAACGGCGAGTAGCCCTGAACCGTTTGGAGGAACTGCGCAAGCAGGAAGATCGAGCCGAACATCCCGAAGAACATGAGGAGGGAGGCGAGGTTCGCCGCTGCGAACGTCCGGTTGCCGAAGAACCGCATCGGGAGCATCGGCGCCTCGGCGCGAAGCTCCCAGAAGACGAACAAGGAGAGGACAACCGCGCCCGCGGCGATTGCGAACACGATCTCCGCGGACGTCCAGCCGACGTCGTTACCGCGCACGAGGCCCCACACGATTCCGAGGAGACCGAGGCCCGACAACGCCAGCCCGACCAAATCGAGCCGGCCGTAAGGGCCGCGCGTCTCCCGCAGACGGAGGAGCGCGAGCGGGATGAGCAGGAGCCCGATCGGCACGTTGAGCCAGAAGATCCACTGCCAGGAGATCCCCTGGACGATCGCGCCGCCGATGAGCGGACCGATCGCGACGGCGAGGCCGCCGATGCCGCCCCACGCGCCGAGCGCGACGCCGCGGCGCTCTGGCGGCACGGCGTCCGAGAGGATCGTCAGCGTGAGCGGCGTGACGATCGCGCCGCCGAGGCCCTGGATCGCCCGCGCTGCGATCAGCTCGTTGGACGAGCCCGCGAGAGCAGCCCCCGTCGACGCCGCGATGAAGATCACGAGACCGAGCGCGAACATGCGTCGGCGTCCGAACCGGTCGCCGAGCGCAGCGCCCGTGAGGAGGAGCACCGCGAAGGTGAGCGTGTAGGCGTTCACGGTCCACTCGAGCTCCTGGAGGCTCGCGCCAAGCTCGCGCCGGATCACCGGCAAGGCCGTCGTCACGACCAAGTTGTCGAGCGTGACCATGAAGAGCGCGACCGACGTGATCGCGAACGTCCAAAGCATCCGAGCTTTTTCCGTCATCCCTCAGCTTTCTTTCTTGACGGCGAGAAGGACCGGAAGCGCGCCCGCGTCGCCATCTCGCGAGAACCCACTATCCGAGCGCCTTTATCGCGGCCCCGGGGAGAAGCACCGCGGGAGTCCAGAACTTGTCCTCCGTTTTGCGAGGCCCGCTTGCTGACGTCGAGGCGCGATTACTACCAGGTTTGTGACCGATCTCCTAGCACAGCCGTTGCGAAAGCCGTCGCAAGCGCCATAGTCTCGGTCGGACGCATCGCATCGAGACGAACGGTGTCCCGCCCGAACCGCCACTACCATCTCCCTTCCGCGCTGCGGCCCTCGTCGCTTCGAATCGACGTGGCGACGGCTCGCTCTCTCGTCGCCGAAGGAGCCCTCCTCATCGACTGCCGGCGCAAGGACGACGTCACCCACCCGCTCCCGGGGGCAACGCGAATCCCGCCCGATGAGATCCCCGCCTTCGCCGGCACGCTCGCGCCCGGGATCGAGCTCGTTCTCGCCTGCACCTGAAGACGGGAGGCGACGAGCGTCCGTGTGGCGCACTGGCTGCAGGATCACGGTTTTCGCGCCTACGCGGTCGACGGAGGCGTCTTGGCGCTCCTCGGCGAGGCGGCGCCGGAGGGGCGCGAACTCCTGGTCGCAGAGACCGTTCCGCCGCCGAGGGGGCGGGCGCTCGCTGCGCTGAGCCACAGACGCTTCCGGATCTTTTCGGCAGGGGTTCTCCTCTCGCTGGTCGGGAACTGGGTCGAAGCGGCCGCATTCGGCTACGTCGTCCTCTTGCTCGGCGGGTCGGCGGCAACGCTCGGCGTAATCGGCTTCCTGAACACGATCCCGAACATCCTCTTCGCGCTTCCGGGCGGTGCGCTCGCCGACCGCTACGACCGGCGAACGCTCCTCCTCCTCTTCCAGGGCGCGAACATGGGCGTCGCCGCGCTTCTCGCCCTCCTGTGGGCGACCGGCGAGCTCACCGTGCCGCTGATCGCGGTGATCGCCGTGCTGGGCGGGACGCTCGGGACGCTCAGCTTCCCGGCCTTCCAAGGGATGCTCGCCGCCACTGTCCCGGGAGAGGACCTGGAGAGCGCGGTCGCGATCAACAGCCTCTCGCTTCAGGTCGCGCGCTTCGTGGGTCCCGCGCTGGCCGGGTTCTTGCTCGCGTCCGGCGGCCCGACCTGGGTCTTCGGCGCGAACGCGGCGAGCTTCCTAGCGGTGCTCATTGCCCTCGCGCTCCTACCCCGTTCCAACGCGGCCGCCGCCGCCGCGAGCAGGCTGGGTAGCGGGATCATGGACGGCCTTCGCTTCGTGATCGGCCGGCGAAGCCTCGCCTCGCTCATGCTCCTGCTCGTCCTCGCGGGCATGTTCGGGACGCCGCCGGTCGCCTTCATGATTCCCGCGATCGTGCGCTTCCAACTCGACGCGGGCGCCGGCACGCTCGGCGCGCTCACCGCCTGCATCGGCCTCGGTTCGGTGATCGGGTCGGTCGCGCTCGTCGCGCTCTCGCGGCGCCCGAACAAGGGAGAACCGCTCCTTGCCGGCTATTTCGCGACCGCGCTCGCGATCGCGGCCCTCGGCGTTTCGTCGAGCGTGCCCTTCTCGCTCGCCCTCGCGATCGTCGGAGGCTTCTGCGGCGTCGTGTTCGTCGGCTTGTCGACCGTCATCGTCCAGGCCGCGGCCCCCGACGTGCTGCGTGCGCGGGCGATGGCGATCTGGGCGGCTGCCTTCGTCGGCATGCTTCCCTTCGGAGGGCTCATAACGGCGGGGCTCGCCGCGTGGGTCGGCCCGGGCTGGGCGGTGACGATCGACGGTCTCGTCGTCCTCGCCGGAGGAGTCGCCGTGCTCGCGTGGCGTCCGCAAGTCGCCTGGCTCGGTTGCGCTGCCCTGCCCGAGGCGTGCGTTGCCGCGGGAAACCCGGCCGCGCTCGCCTTCGAGGCCGAGCCGGTCTCGCACGCGGCGCGCTGAAGCCGGCCGCCGGGGAGCAGGATCCCGCTCCTCCGGCCGCTCCCAGGCCGACGCAGCGCGTCAGGACGGAGCTTTTGTGAGCATCTTCCAGGTCATCGGGCCGACGATGCCGTCGGCGTCGATGTCGCGGCTGCGCTGGAACTTCCGTACCTGCTCCTCCGTCTGCGGACCGAACACGCCGTCGACGTTTCCGACCTCGAAGCCCTGCACCTCGAGCCGCCGCTGCAGCTGCTTCACCCGCCACCCGCGATCGCCCTTCCGCAACGTCGGCGGGTCCGGCTTGAAGTCCTGTCCTCCGGCCTCCCGCATGTGCTGACGGACGCGCGTCAGGTAGCGCTGGACGTTGAAGCCGACACCCGGGTCCCAGTGAGTCGACCGGCCGAACGCCTTGCTCACGTTGTTGTGACTCGTGATCCCGCGCCGCCCCGCCTGAAGATCCGCCGGCGTGAGCCAAACCGGCGGAATCCGGTACTGGACGCACTTCTCGGCGACGAGCTGTGCCGAAAGCTCGAGCATCGATCTGCTGTACGCGTCGGTCCAGTCGCGTCCCGTCTGCTTCGCCGTGCCCGCGTGCTCGAAGCCGAGCCCGTCGTGGTTGGCCCCGGGCGCGTGCCAGGCGACGTCCTCGTCCCTCACGCACTGAACGACGGTGTTGTTGTCGATGCAGTAGTGCGCAGACGCCTGGGGAGCGCTTCCACCCGCGAACCAGGTCGCGATGCTCTCGGCGCTGTCGGGATTCTCCTTGTTCTCCATCGTGTGGATGACGAGCACGTCGATCGAGGACTCCCGCCCGCGGGTGAAGTTGCGGGCCTGAATGAAGCGCACGTTTCCTGGCATCGGACAAGCCTCCACGTCCGGGGACGACTCTTGCCGCAGGCGATCATCATGTCGTCCTTGCCGCGACCTTTCAATCACGCGGCGCCGGCACGCCGCGTCCCGCCGCGTGCGGCGGCTGATTTCGAGTCCGAACGCCGAAGAGCAAGGCCAAAAACCGGTTCGCGGCGGCGCTCGTACAATCGAGCATGGTGCGCCTTCTCGCCGCTTCGCTCCTCGCTCTCTCGTTCGCGTTCGCCGCGGGTTGCGGGGGCAACGAGAACGGCGGTGGGGAAAGCGGCAGCGGTGGGAGCGGTGGCGGCCAGAGCGTCCAGGTCTCGGCGATCGACTTCCACTTCCATCCGGCCGACATCAAGGTCAACGCGGGCACGGTCTCGATCGACCTCACGAACGACGGCCAAGCGCCCCATGCGATCGAGGTCGAGGGGAACGGCGTCGAGGAGGAGTCGGACACGATCGGCCCGGGCGAGTCGACGACGCTCGACCTCGACCTCGACGAGGGGACGTACGAGATCTACTGCCCGGTCGACGGCCACAAGGCTCGCGGCATGGTCGGGACGCTGACGGTCGGATCCGGCGGGGCGGGGGCGACGACCGAGGACGAGGGCTCGACGACCGGAGGCGATGAAACGGGGACCGAGCACGAAGACGACGACTCGGGCTCCGGCGGCGGGGGAAGCGGCTACTAAGCCGGAACCGGGCTAGCCACCTAGCACGGTCCGAGCCTTCCCAATTGCCCCTGGCGACCCGTCCTGAGCGGGTTTCGTCGAACTTCGACACGAACTGGTTCGACGCGACAAAATACGCGCCGCGTCGTGGAGTCCGTCGGGTCGTCGAGCGAAGGTCGGGAGGTGGCAGCGACGCCGTGAAGGTCTTCCAGATTGAGCGCAGCCTGCGTACAGCGGGAGGACTCGAGATCCGTGACATCACCGAGGACGTTCGCGACGTCGTCGCCGAGAGCGGCGTTCGCGACGGGATCGCATGCGTCTACTCCCCCCACACCACGTGCTGCGTACGCGTCAACGAGTTCGAGACGGGGTTCCTCGAAGACTTCATCCGGATGCTCCGCCGACTCGTTCCGAGCGAGAAGTACTACGCCCACGACGACTGGGACCGGCGCACCGAGAACGTCTGCCCCGAGGACATGGAGTTCGGAAACGGTCACTCGCATTGCATGGCCATGCTGCTCGGGCCGGCGGGCGAGTCGATCCCGGTCCGCGACGGCGAGCTCTGCCTCGGAACGTGGCAGCGCGTGCTCTTCATGGAGCTCGACCGCTCGCGCGACCGCCGCTGGATCGTCCAGGTGGTCGGCGACTGAGTGGCCATACAAGTGAAAACGGGGCCGCCGCCAGCCCCGTCTTCCTAGGTGACCGCTGCCCCCGCCGCATCGGGGCCTCGGTCTTATGTATCCCCAAGTTTCGTCCCGACGAGGCCGCTTGTCTCCCTCCCGACGGAGTTGACCCGCTCCCCCAAGCGCGGTTGACGACCTCGATTCACTCGGTTCACGGGCGCACACCCGTCACTACGCGTCAGGCAGCTGCGAGCGCGCGCAAGAGGTCTTCGCCGTAGCGTTCGAGCTTCGAGGGCCCGATTCCCGGGATTCCTGCGAGCTCCGCGCGCGATGCCGGCTTTCGGATGGCGATCGCCGCGAGGGTGCGATCGTGGAGGACGATGAACGCCGGAACGCCGTCGGCGTGCGCGCGCTCCCGCCGCCAACGGCGAAGCGCCGCATGCGTTGGGGTCTCCACAACCTCGAGACGCACGTGCTCGCCCGTCGCCCGAGCGAGCCCTGTCGCGATCTCCATCTCCGCCAAGAAGGGGCTTCCCGGCGCCGCCGTCGAGCGTGTCAGGAAGAGGAACCGCTTCGCGCGCGTGATTCCGACGTAGAGGAGCCGCCGCTCCTCGGCGATCTCGTCAGCCGTCTTCGCGTAGCGGATGGGAAGCTCGCGTTCCTCGAGTCGCGGAAGGAAGACCGCCTCGAACTCGAGCCCCTTCGCCCGGTGGTACGTCAGGAGCTGGACACCGCGAACGTCTGCCTGGGGCCCGAAGCGCTCTTCGAGGTGACAAAGGAAGTCCGCGATCGTCCGCTCGCCGTCGTCGAACTCCCGCGCGAGCTCGACGAGTCGCGCGAGGTCACCCTGGCGAACGAGCTCCTGCTCGCCGAGCCGCTTCGTCACCGTGGGAAGAAGACCGTCACTGCGAGCGGCCGCGTACACCGCTTCCGCGACGGCGGTCGACCGCTTCCGCTTGAGCGTCGTCCGGAGCCGCCGTGCGGCCTGGCGAGTCAGGAAGCCTCCTTCCCGGACCTGGAACGGGATCGCCGCCCGGCTGAATGCCTGCTCGTAGGCAGGCGAGCGGGCGTTCGTTCGATAGAGGACCGCGATCTCGTCGTACGCGACGCCCTCGTCGCGGTGGAGCGCGGCGACGCGCTCGACGAGGAAGCGAGTTTCCGCCGGGCCTTCGAACGCGAGCACGAGCGGGTCCGGGCCCGTCGGTCGGACGGCGCGCAGCCTCTTCTCGGTCCCGCCGAGGCGAGGGACGAGCCGATTTGCGAGCGCGATCACCTGCGGCGTCGAGCGGTAGTTCTCTTCGAGCCGAACGACGATCGCGTTCCGAAAGCGCGAGGGCATCGCGAGCAGATACTCCGGCGTCGCGCCCGTGAACCCGTAGATCGCCTGATGGTCGTCGCCGACGACGCAGAGCTCGTCGCGGGCGTCGAGCCAAAGGTCGAGGAGCGTCTGCTGGAGGAGGTTCGCGTCCTGGTACTCGTCGACCGTGAACGTGCGAAAGCGCGACCGAAACGCCTCCCGCGCGTGGTCGTCCGCCTCGAGCATCCGGATCGCAAGCTCGAGGACATCCTCGAAGTCGAGGCGCCCGAGGCGAGCCTTTCGCCGCTCATAGTCCCGGAACACGCGCGTCATGACGTCGGGCGGAAGCGGTGGTCGATGATCGCCGAGCGCGTGGGGATAGGTCTCTGGTGACAAGCGGCGGTTCTTCGCCCATTCGATCTCCGTCGCGAGGTCGCCGACCGGCCGGAAGCGAAACGGCCGCGGGAGCGAGCGCGCAACCTGCATGAGCAGCATCGCCTTGGAGGGGAGGACGCCGCCGGTCGGCGGAGATCCGTAGGCGTGGAGCTGCCCGAGCGCGGCCGAGTGGAACGTACTCGCACGGACGCCCGAGACGCCGAGCGCGTCGAGTCGCGCGCGCATCTCGCCCGCCGCCTTCTCCGTGAACGTGACCGCGAGGATCTCGACGCCGACGAACGCCCCCGTCGCGACCTGGTTCGCGATCCGACGCGTGATCGTCGTCGTCTTCCCCGACCCGGCGCCGGCGAGGATGCAGACGGGCCCGCGGACCGCCTCGACCGCGTGACGCTGCTCCGCGTTCAGCCCGGCGAAGATCGCGTCGAGATGCACCCGCGGAACCCTAGACCGGCGACCGGCTCGCGCCGCTAGCGCGCGCGTCTTCTGCGCGGCGCCGTTTCGATCTCGTCCCGATCGAGGGCGCGGGCCGCGCGCCGACTTCTCGCCGGCTTCCTCGCGCCCGGCGTGGTCGACGCAGCTAAAGCCGCCGTGCGCCGACGAAGGAGCGCGCGTACCAGGACTCGTGCAGGCTCGAGATCTTGACGACGTCCCCGCTATGGGGGGCATGGATGAAGCGGCCGCCACCCAGGTAGATGCCGTCGTGCCCGAGACGGTCGAAAAAGACGACGTCGCCCGCTCGAAGCGCGCTCCGCGAGACCCGGCGACCGTAGTGGTACTGAGCGGCTGCGTTGTGCGGGAGCGAGACGCCGACCTTCGCGTACACGTACATCACGAAGCCGGAGCAGTCGAAGCCCGTGCGCGGGGAAGCGCCGCCCCACCGGTAGCGGATTCCGAGGTAACGCTTCGCGATCGCGGCAGCCCGGGCGCCTCGGGTGGACGCTGCGGCCGTCTCCCGTTCTCCATGTGAGCTGCTCGAGCGACCGCGCGCAATGCCAAGCGACGCGAGCGTCTGCGGGCCGACGATTCCGTCCACCACGAGTCCATGCCGTCCCTGGTACGCGCGGACGGCCGCCCGTGTCTGGGGGCCGTAGACCCCGTCGACGGCGACGCCGAGCGCGCGCTGCACGGGCGCGACCCACCATGCGCGAATGAAGTCGTCCTCGCCCCGCCCGAAGAGCACGGCGCGCGTTTGCGGCCCGACGATGCCGTCGACGAGGAGTCCGTGCTTGGCCTGGAAGGCGCGCACGGCGGCCCGCGTCTGGGGTCCGAAGATCCCGTCGGCCGGGATACCCAACGCCTGCTGGACGGCCCTGACCGCGGACCCGCGACTCCCGAGCTTGAGGAGCTCGACGTCGGCGTGCGCGGCGCGCTCCGACGAGGCGCGAGAGTGGGCGCCGCCCTGGCTCGGCGCGACCGCGGCGATCGCGGCGACGACGAGCGAGGCGCTCGCGACGCGCGCCTGCGGCAACGTTCCCTTCCTCGCGGCGCGTCGCTTCGCCCGGGCGCAGGCGAGGGAGAGATCCCAGAGGTCGTCGTCGGAGAGATCGCGATCCCCCGCCGCGAGGGACAGCCGTCGGTACTCGGCGGGAGCATCGAGATCCGGGATGGTGGCCGAGATGAGGCTGCGCGGGACGCGGCCCCCGGTGGCCCCCAGCTCCCGGCGCTCTCGCGAGCGCGCGAGGGAGCGGCGCCAGAGCTCGTCGGCGCCGAGGTCGCGGCGCGGACGTTCGAGGAGATCGATCGCTTGCGTCACGTGGCCTCCCTTCTAGCCCAGGCGGCGGCGCGCACCGCCTGGCACCCGCCACGCGAGCGCCGAGGCGGAAGCACCCTCCCGCATGCCAAGCTGCTGGCGGGAAGGCGCCGACCGTAACAGATCCGCCCGAGCGTCTCCCGGCCGAGGTGTCGCGACTTCCGCTCGCACGAGCGTTCGCGCCGGCGACGGCGAGAGCGCCTGGACGAGAGCGCGACCGGGGCGCCGACGGCGTTTCGGAGGCGCGGGGCGTCGGTACGAGCCGGTCGTGCGGTTTCGCCGGAGCGGACGGCTCGACCCGGGTCAGGTAACCGACATCCGCGGCCGCCGGATGGGCCGGGGCGGGCTCGCGCTCGGCGGCGGTGGCCTAGGCGCGGGCGCAATCCTCATCTTCCTCCTCGTCTCCCTCCTCTCGGGAGGCGGAGGACTGGGACAGCTGACCCCGCTGGAGGGCCAGCAGGTCGGTCGCGGGGACACGCCGAGCGAGGTCTCCCAGGAGTGCCGGACGGGAGAGGACGCGAACGAGCGGCAAGACTGCCGCATTGTCGCCGTCGTCAACAGCGTCCAGAAGTTCTGGGACGGCGTCTTCGCCCGAAGCGGCCGCCGCTACCCGTTTGTCGACACCGTCTTCTTCACCGATCAGGTTCAGACCGGATGCGGCTTCGCCGACGCTCGGGTCGGTCCCTTCTACTGCCCGCGCGACCAACTCGTGTACATCGACCTCGGCTTCTTCGACGAGCTCCAGTCGCAGTTCGGTGCCGGCGGGGGACCCTTCGCGCAGGCGTACGTGATCGCGCACGAATACGGCCACCACGTCCAGAACCAGCTCGGCGTCCTCGACGCGATCGGAAACGACCGGCAGGGACCCGAGAGCCGCGCAGTGCGCTCCGAGCTGCAAGCGGACTGCTACGCCGGGGTCTGGGCGGCGAACGCGGCCGAGACGGGGCTGATCGAGGAGCTCACGCAGGCCGACATCAACGAGGCCATCGGTGCGGCGACGGCGATCGGCGACGACCGCATCCAGGAGTGGACGCAGGGTCAGGTGAACCCGGAAACGTGGACGCACGGCTCGTCCGAGCAGCGCCGGCGCTGGTTCTCACGCGGCTACGAACAAGGCCGCCCCGCCGCCTGCGACACGTTTTCAGGCTCGATCTGACGCGCCGGACTCATACGGCGCCGGCCTACCCCGCCCCGAACGCAGTACGGCAACGCTCTCAGGCAGGACCGAGATCGTCGCCGACTCGCTCGCTCGCTCGCACGCCCTCGAGGCGCCCGTAGCCGCCTTGCTCCTCGTGCGAGCCAACCATCAGCCTCGTGTCCGCGGCGGAGATGAAATCGGGGTCGTGCGTCGCCGCGATCACCGTCGTTCCGTACTCGTGTGCCGCCTGCTGAAGGAGCCGAATGACGAGTCTTCCGGTGACGCGATCCAAGTGCGCGGTCGGCTCGTCGGCGACGAGAACGCGCGGCCCGGGCG
>JALZFU010000359.1 GCA_030861385.1 Actinomycetota bacterium | reverse complement strand
CAGCGGCCTCGCTCGCGGGATCGACGCCGAGGCGCACCGCGGCGCCCTGGAAGCGGACGGCGCGACGATCGCCGTCCTCGGCTGCGGGATCGACGTCGACTACCCCCGGCGGCATGGGGAGCTCATCCGGCGAATCGTCGACAGAGGACTCGTGGTCTCGGAGTACCCGCCGGGCACAGAGCCCGCCCCCTGGCGCTTCCCCGCCCGCAACAGGATCATCGCGGGCCTCTGCGCCGCCACGGTCGTGGTCGAGGCGCGCGCACGCTCGGGCGCGCTCATCACTGCCGACCTCGCCCTCGAGCTCGGCCGGGACGTCTTCGCCGTCCCGGGCGAGATAACGGCGAGCCTCTCGGCCGGCACGAACGCCCTGATTCGCCAGGGGGCGATACCGCTTCTCTCCGCGGAGGACGTCTTCCTCGCTCTCGACGTCGAGGCCAAGCCGGCGGCGAGCGCGGCCCCGGTCTCCGACGTCGCCGCCGCCGTCGCTCGCCTCCTCGCCGACCGCCCGCGCGCGATCGACGAGCTCGTCGGCGCTGCCGACCGGCCTGCGGCCGAGGTGGCGGCGGCGCTCGTCGAGCTCGAACTCGCCGGTCTCGCGCTCGAGGCCGACGGCGTCTACCGGCCGGCGGCCGCGTGGACGGGGCCGTGATGGATCAGTCCGGAAAGGAGTCCGGCCGCTCGAGTGCCCGCGTGAAGAGCTCGTCGTCGATGTTTCGTCCGGTGACGACGAGGACGATCGGGCCGTCCGCTTGCACCTCCGGAAGTGCCGCGAGCGCGGCGGCGGCAGCGCCCTCGACGCGGATGCCGGCTCGCGCGTAGGCGCCGAGGGCCTCGGCCATCGCGCGCTCGGAGACGAGGACGAACCCGGTCGCGACCTCGCCGAGGACGCGGACGGCGAGCGGGACGGCGACCCGGACGGCGAGTCCGTCGGCGAACGTCTCGCCGCGCTCTCCCTCGACGACGTGCCCCTCCTCCCAGCTCCTCGCCATGACCGGCGCCTGCTTCGCGGCCACGCCGATCCGCTCCGTGTTGGGCGAGCGGCGGCAGATCTCGATCCCGATCCCGCCCAGGAGTGCGCCGTTCCCAACCGGAACGACGACCGCGGCCGGCGGCTCGTCGAGATCGGCGAGGATCTCGGCCCCGATCATTTGGTAGCCGAAGTACTGCTCGCGTTCGGCGCCGTCCTCGAAGAAGGGCACGTCCCGCTTCTCGGCGTACGCGCGCGCCTCCTCCTTCGCTCCGTCGAGATCGACTCCCGTCAGGACGAGCGTCGCCCCGAACCGCTCGACGTGGGCGAGCTTGGTCGGGCTCGCGGCCTCGGGTGCGTAGACGATCGCGCCCATGCCGACGCGCTGCGCCGCCCACGCGGTCGCGGCGCCGTGGTTCCCCGTCGAGGCGGTCACGACGGCGTCGGCGCCGTTGGCCCGGTAGCGCTCGAGGACCGGAAGCGCGCCGCGCCACTTGAAGGCGCCGAGCTCGTGGACGTCCTCGCGCTTCAAAAAGAGCGGCCGACGGTCGGCGAGACCGGCCGGCGCTTCCTCGAGCGGTGTGCTCGCCGCTACGGCGCGAACGAACGCTCTCCGACGACGCGGCCCGTCCACATCTCGTCAGCGTACGTGATCGAAGTTCGGGTCAGGTTCCGGTCGTCGTCCAGGTCGTAGTGGCCGAGCCGCCAGAGCGCGGGCGAATAGCAGTGGACCGAGGTGGCAAGGGAGCCGCCGACGTGGCGCATGCGATGGACGTACGAGGCGTCGAAGTGGAAGGACGTCCCCGCCCCATGCTCCCGCGTCCGGACGCGGAGCGCGCCCCGCGAGTGCTGCAAGCGGTCCTCGGCGAGCACGCCGTCGCAGACGAAGACCGCGCCCGACGAGACGTCGTGGTCGTGGAGCCCGGTGTCCTGCTGGTTCAGCCAGCAGATCAGCCAGACGTCGAGGTGGACGTCGCGGAAGAGCTCGACAAAGTATCGCTCTTCGGGGACGTGCCGCACGAGGCGCTCCCAGAGGCGCCGCTCACGCCCGAGACCGGTCGCAAGGGCGTCGAGGGCCCCGCGGTCGAGGTCCTGGTCGGGCGGAACCCGCTCCGCGACCCACGCGCGGACATCCTCTATCCCAAGAGCAGCGACGGGTTCTCCTTTCGAACGGCCTCGGCGACAGCATGGCCGAAATCAGCGAGCGCGTGCAAGGTCCGCTCTGGATCGATGACCGGGACGTCGCTTCCGTAGACGAGCTGGCGAACGCCGTACGTCGCGAGGCAGAGCTCGAGGGCGCGCCGTCCGTAGGAGGCCGTGTCGAGGAAGACGTTCGGATGGAACGTCGAACGAACTTCCGCTCCCCGAGACCGGAGGCGTTCGAGCTGGACGGGCGCTCCTCCCGCGAGGATCGCGAAGATCACTCGCAGCTCGGGGAACGCGGCTGCACCGCGGGCGATCCACGCGCCGTACGCGGCCTGCATCTCGGCGGTGTACTCGACGACGGGCCCCCACCAGGACGGGGCGCCGGCCCGCGCCGGTGCCGGGCCTGGGTGGACGAAGAGAACGCCGCCCGTGTCGAGGAGCGCTTCGCAGAGGCGGTCGACGTCGCTCCCTCCCTCGACGAGGGTGCGCCCCGCGACGCAGACGCCGGCGAACCCCTCGCGCGGCGTGCCGATCGCGAGCGCCCGCAGGCGCCCTCGCGAGCGCTCGACCAGCTCGCCCGCGCCCGTGTGCCAAGCGTCGACGAGCTCGGGAGCGTCGT
>JALZFU010000101.1 GCA_030861385.1 Actinomycetota bacterium | reverse complement strand
GGGATCCATCCGGGCTTCAGGGGCGAGACGTACCTCGACATCTGCCGCGCGCTCCTGGCGGAGCTGCGCGGCCTGCACATCCACGGGTTCTCGGCCCTCGAGGTGTGGCAGGGGGCGGCAACGCTCGGGCTCCCGCTCGACGAGTACCTGGCGCTGCTGCGGGACGCGGGGCTCGCGTCGCTGCCGGGAACGGCGGCCGAGATCCTCGACGACGAGGTCCGCCGGGTCCTCTGTCCCGACAAGGTGAGCACCGGGCAATGGCTTCGCGTGCACGACACGGCGCACCGCGTCGGCCTCCGCTCGACGACGACGATCATGTTCGGCGCCGTCGAACGGCCGCGCAGCTGGGCGCGACACCTCCTGCGTCTCCGCGAGCAGCAAAAGCGGACGGCCGGCTTCACCGAGCTCGTCCCACTCCCCTTCGTCCACATGGAGGCGCCGATCTTCCTCAAGGGGCTTGCCCGGCCGGGCCCGACGTTCCGCGAGGCGCTTCTCATGCACGCCGTCGGTCGCCTTGCGCTCCACCCCTGGATCACGAACGTGCAGGCCTCGTGGGTCAAGCTCGGGATCGAGGGCGCGCAGGCAGCGCTTCGGGCCGGCGCCAACGACCTGGGCGGGACGCTCATGAACGAGTCGATCTCACGCGCCGCGGGCGCGAACCACGGCCAGGAGATGCCGCCCGAGCGAATGGAGGCGGCGATCCGCGCGATCGGACGAACGCCGCGCCAGCGGACGACGCTCTACGGGATGCCGGAGAGCGAGCGAACGCGGGCGAGCTTCGACGCCCCTCCCCTCTCGGAGCCGCTCAATCCGAGCGTGAACGACGCCGGCCTCACCCGCCCTCCGCGGCTCGTCCGTCCGGGCCTGGCGGCCGCCGCCCGCTAGACCTTCGCGCACCGTCTGCGGGCGTCCCCCGGACGGGGCGTCAGTACCAGCGCCCGCGAGCGAACCCGCCGAACGCGATCAAGCCGATCAGCGCGATGATGATCCCCCAGATCCAGTATCCGAGGACGATCAGAACGATCCCGACGATGACGAGAATCCCTCCGAGCCCGATTCCGGGCATCCTCCCTCCCTTCCGCCGCCCGCGCCGACGGCGTCTCGCTTGAGTGCGCCGCTTTTACCCGGTCACGGCCCCGACGTAATCGCGGCGGCGGAGGCGAGCTGCTCTCCGAAACGAGCGCGCCGGACGAACTGACCGCTTCCGGGCTCCGCGACGAGCTCGTCCCGCTCGACGATCACGTTCCCCCGCAGCAGCACGACCTCGGGCGCACCGGTTACCTCCGTCCCCTCGTAGAGGTTGTAGTCGGACTTCGAGCGCTGCGTCGCCGCGGTGATCGTGTGCCGTCGCTCCGGGTCGAAGACGACGAGATCGGCGTCGGAGCCGACGGCGATCGTCCCCTTGCGCGGGTAGAGCCCGAAGAGCTTCGCCGGGTTCGTGGAAAGGAGCTCGACCATGCGGTTCAGCGTGAGCCGGCCGCCGCGGACCCCGAACTCGTGGATCATGTGGAGCCGGTTCTCGAGCCCGGGGCCGCCGTTCGGGATCTTCGAGAAGTCGTCGCGCCCGAGCGTCTTCTGGCCGTCCCAGAGAAACGCGCAGTGGTCGGTCGAGATCGCCGAGAGGACGTCGGTCCGCACCGCGTTCCAAAGCACCTCCTGGTTCTCGATCGAGCGCGGCGGCGGCGTGTACACGTACTTGGCGCCCTCGAAGTTCGGTCGCTCGAGGAAGGTGTAGTCGACGAAGAAGTACTGCGTGCACGTCTCGCCCCAGACGTCCCACCCCTTCTCGCGGGCGAGCGCGATCGGCTCGACGGCCTCGGCGCACGAGACGTGGACGACGTAGAGCGGGCAGCCCGCCACGCGCGCGAGCTGGATCGCCCGGTTCGTCGCCTCGCCCTCGGTTTCCGGCGGGCGCGTGAGCGCGTGGTAGCGCGGCTCCGTCTTTCCTTCGGCCAGCGCCTGCTTCACGAGGACGTCGATTGCGTCGCCGTGTTCGGCGTGGACCATGACGAGCGCGCCCGTCTCGGCGGCCACCTGCATGGTGCGAAAGAGAGTCTCGTCGTCGACCATGATCGCGCCCTTGTAGGCCATGAAGAGCTTGTAGGAGGTGACGCCCTGATCGGGAAGCCCCGCGAGCTCCTCGAGGGAACCGCCCTCCCGCAGGTCGGTGACCGCCATGTGGAACCCGTTGTCGATGAGCGCCTTGCCCTCGCGCTTCGCGTGCCAGGTCTCGAGCGCCTCGGCGAAGGTCGCCCCCCTCGGCTGGATGACGAAGTCGACGTGGCACGTCGTACCGCCGACAGCCGCCGCGATGTGCCCTGACTCGAAGTCGTCGATCGTCGTCGTGCCACCGAAAGGCATATCGAGGTGGGTGTGCGGGTCGACGCACCCCGGAAGGACGTACTTCCCGGACGCGTCGATCGTCCGCTCGGCTTCGACGTCGAGCGAGTCACCGATCAGCGCGATCCGCTCGCCCTCGACGTAGAGATCGCCGACGTAGTCGTCGGCCGCGGTGATGATTCGACCGCCCTTGATCAGTACCGACATCGTTCTTCCCCTCCGGCGGAGACAGCGTGGCCGCCGGAAGTATCCCTCCGGCGGCCACGCGTTGCGACCTCGGATCAGCGCGTCGCGTACGCGGGCTCGGGCCTCGGCGCCGTCGCCCGCATGAGGACGAAGTAGAGGACGGCGGCAACGGCGAAGGTGAACCCGAACCCGTACGTGTAGAAGCGGTCGAGCAGGTTGGGGTTCGGGACGACGCCCCCCTCGGTCGTCGCGGCCTCGATGAACCCGGGGACGACCGGCGCGACGGCGACGACGACGGCGGCGATCGCCCGCCAGTTGAAGCCGCTCGAGTACCAGTAGCGCCCGCGCGGGCCGGCGCTGTAGAGCTCGACGAGCTCGAGCCGCTCCCGCCGGATCAGCCAGTAGTCCACGATCATCACACCGGCGATCGCGCCCAGAAGGCTCCCGTACCCGACGAGCCAGGTGAAGATGTACGCGGCGAGATCCTCGTAGATCTTCCACGGGAACATCATGATCCCGATGACCGCCGTGATCACGCCGCCGGTCCGGAACGAGATGACGCGCGGCCAGAGGTTCGAGAAGTCGTTCGACGGCGCGACGACGTTCGCCGCCATGTTCGTCGTCACCTGGGCGGCGACGATGACGATCATCGCCAGGATCAGCACGGCCGCGCTGTCGAACTGGTTCATGAGCGCGATCGGGTCCCAGATGGGCTTGCCGTAGATGACGACCGTGGCCGCCGTCGTGGCGATGCCGATGAAGCTGAACGCGGCCATCGTGAGCGGCAGCCCGATGGCCTGGCCGATCGCCTGCGAACGCTGGCTCTGCGCGAAGCGGGTGAAGTCGGGGATGTTCAGGCTGAGCGTCGCCCAGTACCCGACGTTCGCCGCGAGGGCGGGCCAGAAGAGCGTCCAGAAGCCGGGCCCCGCCTTCTCGAGCTGGCCTTGCGGCCCCGAGGAGAACGGCTCGCTGATGCTTCCGACCTCGATGAACGCCCAGATGAGGACCGCGATCCCACCTCCCAGGAGAAGCGGTGCAGCCCACGACTCGAGGTACTTGATCGCCTCCATCCCGTTCAGGATGATCGCGACCTGGAAGAGCCAGAAGATCGCGAACGCGAATCCGCGGTGCCACCCCATATCGGCCCAGCCGCCCCAGAGCTGCGTGAGCAGCGCGTCGAGCGCGAGGCCGCCGAGCCAGGTCTGGATGCCGAACCAGCCGCACGCGACGAGCGCGCGCGCGATCGCGGCGATGTTCGCGCCGCGGATCCCGAACGAGGCGCGGACGAAGACCGGGAACGGAATCCCGTATCGGACGCCGGCATGGGCGTTCAGGACCATCGGGATGAGCACGAGCAGGTTCCCGAGCGTGATCGTGAGAAGCGCCTGCCACCAGTTCATCCCGCTCGCCATGAGCCCCGACGCAAGCGTGTACGTGGTGATCACGACCGACATCCCGATCCACATGGCGGCGATGTTCCACGTGCTCCACGTTCGCCGCGACGGTCCGGCCGGCGCGAGATCTCGGTTGAAGTACGGCGAGCCCGCGACGCGCCGGTCGATCTCGTCCACCTCGGCGTCGGTCTTGACCGCAAGATCGTCGAGGTTCACCTTGCCGATGTCGTCGATGCGGGCTTCGTCGGTGACGCTCTTCATCCACCCTCCTTTCGCGTCGCTCTTCGCTTCTTTACCCACCAAAAGGGTTCAGCCGAACGCCGCTCGTCGTCGGGTGCGCTGATCGTTCCGGCGGCGCCGACTGAAAACGCAGCCTCGGGGCCGGGCACGCTGCCTCGGCGGCTCGGACTGCGTTTCGCCGACCCTCGCACCGGGGCGACCGCTTTGAAACGCCGAGGCGCGGTCTTTACGCTCCGCGCCGATGCCTCTCCGGCCGAGCCGCACGGTGGACGAGCTTCGTGAGCTTCGCGAGCTCACGGGCGACGAGAACGGCGCACAGCGGGTCGCGTGGACGGACACGTGGGAACGGGCGCGCGAGTGGCTCCGCGGGAAGCTCGCCGGGCTCGGCCTCGAGCACGAGATCGACGAGGCGGGGAATCAGTGGTGGACGCTCCCAGGCCGTGTCGACCGTCCGGTCCTGATCGGCGGGCACATCGACTCCGTCCCGAACGGCGGCTGGCTCGACGGCGCGCTGAACGTGATGGCGGGCGTCGAGGTCGTCCGGCGAATCGCCGAAGGGGGCGAGCCCGCGACGAGCGTCCGGCTGGTCGAGTGGGCGGACGAGGAGGGGGCGCGGTTCGGCCGCTCGCTCTTCGGCTCGAGTGCCGCCGCGGGCTCGATGAGGGACCAGGACGAGCTCCGGCAGCGGACGGACGCCGACGGCGTCGCGCTCCCCGACGCGCTGCACGAGCACGGCGTCGACCTCGACCGCGTGCTCGCGGCGCGGCGCCAACTCGAAGGCGTCGCCGCCTACCTCGAGCTCCACATCGAGCAGGGCCCCGTGCTCGAGTCGCTCGACCTCCCGCTCGGCGTCGTCCTCGGTACGTTCGGCGTCGAGCGCCACGAGATCACGTGGACGGGCCAGGCGGCGCACGCCGGCTCGACGCCGATGGACCGGCGCCGGGACGCCCTCGCGGGGGCCGCGAAGCTCGCCCTCCAGATTCGCGACATCGCGAGGGCGACCGGCGAGGGGGCTGTCTGCACGTCGGGCAACGTCGTCTGCAAGCCCGGGATCGTCACGTCGGTCGTCGAGACCGCCGAGCAGCTCCTCGACCAGCGCCACCTGGACTCGGCGAAGCTCGCTCGGATGCTCGCCGAGGCGAAGGACGCAAGCGCGCGCTTCGCTCGTGAGGAGGATGTCGACGTGTCGTGGGAGCGGATCTGGGCCATCGAGCCGATCCTCTTCGACGACGCGCTGATCGAGCTCGCCGACGCGGCCGTTCAGGAGGTCGCCGGCACGTCGCATCGCCTCCCGAGTGGGCCGCTCCACGACGCGGCCGAGGTCTCGAGAGCCGGCGTCCCGACGGTCATGCTCTTCGTCCAGAGCCTCCGCGGCCTCTCGCACACGCGCGAGGAGGACACCCGCCGGGAGCATCTCGAGCTCGCGGTGCAGGCGCTCGCCGGCCTCGTCGCCCGCCTGATCGACCGCGTCACGGGGCGCTGAGCGCCGCGCCGAGCGGTCGTTCGGGGGTGCGGCTGGCCGCACGCGCGGACGCAGGGCAGCACCCTTATGGCGCACACGGCGCGAGCGGGAGAGTTCCGCCATGCCGTACCCCCTACCGGTCGTTGCGAGTGAGGCCATGACCGAAATCCTGCGCTGGAGTGGAGCCGCGACCCCCGACGTGGTTGCGCTGATTCGGCGGGTCGTCGTCCAGGAGGCGACGCGCGCCGGTGCCGACGAGGGCATGCGGGAGCGCGTGCGGCTCGCGGTCAGCGAGGCGGTGACGAACGTCGTGATGCACGCCTACCGCGAGTCCCCCGCGCCTGGGGAGGCGCACGTCGTCGTCCGGCGCGGCTACGGCACCTTCAGCGTCATGGTCCGCGACCACGGCATCGGTCTGCGCCCGCGGGCGGACAGTCCTGGCGCCGGCCTGGGCC
>JALZFU010000352.1 GCA_030861385.1 Actinomycetota bacterium | reverse complement strand
GCGCCACGACTTCGCGCTCGCCTCGGACGAGGCCTACACCGAGCTCTGGTTCGACGAGCCGCCCGTCTCGGCGCTCCAGGTCGCCGACCGGCGCAACGTCGTCGTCTTCCAGACCCTGAGCAAGCGCTCCTCGATGACCGGCTACCGCTCGGGCTTCGTCGCCGGCGGCGAGGGGATCGTCGCCGCCCTGCGCGCCTTCCGGCCGAACGTCGGCACGGCGCCGCAGGAGTTCGTCCAGCGTGCCTCGGTCGCCGCCTGGGCCGACGAGGAGCACGTCACCGAGGTGCGAGAGGGCTACCGGCGCAAGCGCGCGCTCTTCCTCGAGCTCTTCGCCCGCAAAGGGCTCCGCGTGGCGGGCAGCAGCGCCACCTTCTTCCTCTGGGTGGAGGTACCGGCCGGCGAGACGTCGGAGAGCTTCGCGGGACTCCTGCTCGAGCACGGCATCCTCGTCACGCCGGGCTCCTACCTGGGCGAGTCGGGCGAGGGGTACGTTCGCTTCGCGCTCGTCGCCGCGGAGGAGGAGTGCCGGCGGGGCGTCGAGGTGCTGGAGCGCGTCCTGTGAGCGAGGAGTTGGCCCGGCAGATCGAGCAGCTGTGGGAGCTTCCGCCCGCCGTCGCCCGCTACGGCTCGTTCCTCTCGCCGGGGGTCGTCCTCATGCCGAGCTACGTCAACATCGGCGCGTGGGTCGGGCCGCGGACGATGGTCGACACGTGGGCGACCGTCGGCTCGTGCGCGCAGATCGGGGCGGACGTCCACCTCTCGGGCGGCGTCGGGATTGGCGGCGTCCTCGAGCCGCCCCAGGCGCGCCCGGTGATCGTCGAGGACGGCGCCTTCATCGGCTCACGGTCGGTCGTGGTCGAGGGCGCGCACATCGGCGAGCGGGCGGTCCTCGGTGCGATGGTCGTCGTCACCGCCTCGACCGCCGTCGTCGACGTGAGCCAAGAGGAGCCCGTCGAGTACCGCGGTTACGTCCCGGCCGGATCAGTCGTCATCCCGGGGACGCGCCCGCGCGACTTCCCCGCGGGGACGTACGGCGTCCCGGTGGCGCTCGTGATCGGCCGGCGGAGCGCGTCGACGGATCTCAAGACGAGCCTGAACGAGGCGCTTCGCACGCACGCGATCGCGGTCTGACGCTCGGTAATCACCGCAGTCGGCGAGCGGCGCCTGCGGTCGCTTGCGACCTTTCGTTACGCGATCGGACGACGATTCGGGCGCGACTCTGGTCGGTGACGACTTGACGGGCGTCGGCGCCGACGGTGCTCTCCTTGCGTTCTTGCCTGTCGGGGGCGGTCTGCCGGGAGGAGCCTTCCGCGTCGCCGTGCCCCCGCCGCCTATCCCCCTCAGCGGCGACCGGCTTCTCTTCGTTCGCTCGAGAGGCGCTGTCCGCGCACGCCGACCCCCCGCTGCGCGCCCCTCATCGCAGCAACGATCCGCGGGCTCCCGACCGCTAGCACGCGCCGCCGATCTCGCCTAGACGTACTCCGCGAGGAACTCCTGGACGGAGGGGATGTCGATCCGCTGGTCGACGTTCGTCGAGTGGCAGAACGTGTCACCGGTCGTCGTGATCGCGACGACGATGTTCGTGTCGCCGAGGAAGATCGGGCCACCCGAGTCGCCGAAGCAGGTCCCCCCGCTCGCCGTTGCGGGGTTCTGAGACACGCGCAGGTAGCCGGGGCTAAGGGCGTTGAAGTAGCCCACCGCGTACTCGCGCTGGTCGAGGTACGTGAGCTCGTTCGCGTGGCCCGGCTCCTGCGCTCCGTACCCGACGGACGTAAAGGTGGTCGACTGGTCGAGCGTCCCTGCCGCCTGCATCTCGTCGAGCAGGTTCAGGCTCGCGATCTGAGCAGGCTCGATGCCGTGGATCGGCTTCGAGAAGACGACGACGGCGACGTCGTTCGCGTTCGACTGCGACTGGTTGTAGTCGGGGTGCGCGATGAACTCACCGCAATAGAGCTTCGAGTGGGATGTGTACTGGGCGTCGAACGTGACGCACGCGGTTCCGGTGCCGAGGTCGCAGTGAGCGGCCGTCAGGAAGACGGTCGGGGAGATCAGCGTCCCGGAGCAGTACGGGTACGTCTCGCCGTCGAAGGTGCCGACGAGGGCACCGACGTACGGGTATCGGTTCTGCGTGTCCGGCTGGCCGTAGGTGATCGCGCCGCCCGGGGAGGCCGTGATTGCGACGGCGACGACGGCAAGCGCGACGACCATGAGTTTCTTCACTGGTGTCCCCCCTTCTCGAGATTCTGCGACCGCCGGCATGGTAGTGGAGAGTCGGCGACGAGCTCTCCGTGCAAGATCTGCTCGGCCGGCCCGAGGAGACGGGCGTGGAAGTCATCGCCGATCTCGACCAGGAGCTCCCCGGCCTGCGGAAACGCGACGGTGACCGGGCTTTCGCACCAGCCGTTCGCGTACGCGGCGGCCGCGGCAGCGACGGCGCTCGACCCCGACGAGAGCGTCGCCCCCGCTCCGCGCTCCCAGACGCCGACGAGGATCTCGTGCCGGCCGAGGACGCGGACGAGCTGGACGTTCGTGCCGTCGGGGAAGCGCGCGTCCGACTGGATGAGCGGTCCGTAGAACCCGACGTCGTTCTCGTCGAAGTCGAGGCGGACGACCGCGTGCTGGTTCCCGACCGCGACCGGCGTGAACTCGAGCGGCTCCCCGTGGACCTCGAGTTGGTCGCGGGCGCCGACCTCGACCCTTCCCACATCGAGCTCGACGTCGGAACCGCGCAGGCGCGCATGAACGTCGCGAGCGCCGAAGCGGAGCCGAACGAGATTCGCGCCCGACCGCCGGCCGAGCCAGAGGGCGGCGATCCGCGCTCCGTTGCCTGAGAAGGCAGCCGTCGTCCCGTCGGGGTTCCAGATGACGACCTCGGCCTCGGCCCCGTTGACCGCCGCGATCTCGACGATCCCATCCGCGCCCACGCCGAAGTGGACGTCGCAGAGCTGCCTCGATGCGTCGGCGTCGAGCTCACGCTGGAGCTCGCCCCGCTCGATGAGCAGATACGCGTTACCGAGCGCGTGCCATTTCGAGAATCTCATCAGCGACCTCACCGGGGGGCCGGTCGGCGCGAACGGTAACGAGGTCGGGAATGCGGCGCATCCACTTGCGCTGGTAGGCGGCGTACCGCCGCGTCCGCAGTACGAGCGCCGCGATTGCCTCCTCACGAGGAAGCTCGGCCGCCTCGCGAAGTCCGTGGATCGTTTCCGCGGTCCGCGAGAGCGGCCGCGCAACCGCTCGGCGGGCCTCCTCGGCCGCCCCGCGCTCGAACATGCGGCGAGTCCTCGCCTCGATTCGCCGCCAGAGGTCTTCGCGCGGAACCTCGAGCCCGAAGACGAGCGTCGGGTGCCGCGTATCCCGCGACCAGAGCTGATCCGCACCGGCCCGAAGCGACGTGCCGGCCTCGACGAGCTCGAGCGCCCGGACGACGCGGCGGCGGTCGTTCGGATGCACCGAGGCAGCCGCGGCCGCGTCCCGCTCCCCGAGGACGGCGTGGGCCCGCTCGGCGCCGAGTCGATCGTAGAGCGCCTCGAGCCGCTCTCGCGCTCCCACGGCCGGCGGCGGCGGCAATACGAGGTTCGAGAGGGCGGACCGCAGGTAGAGGCCGGTGCCGCCGACGACCACGGGTACGCGAGCACGCGCGAGAGCGTCATCGACGACGGCGTGCGCGAGTCGCTGGTACGCGGCGACGGACGCTTCCTGCTCGAGCGGCCAGATGGCGACGAGCTCCGTCGGTCGCTCCGACTGATTCGTGAGGATCGGGACGTCCCGGTAAACCTGCATCGCGTCGGCCGAGACGAGCGCGGCCGGAACTCGCTCGGCGATCGCCTCGGCGACGGCACTCTTCCCCGACGCGGTCGGCCCGTAGATCGCAAGCACGAGCGACGGGTCGAGCGTGCGCATTTCGAGGGAACTGTAGGCGCCCGCCTCCCCCTCCTCGCCCTTCACTTGCAGTGGACGCCGTCTCCGGACGCGTCCTTCCTCGCTCGCGCCGCCGCACACCGACCCGCGTCCGGCCAGAAGCGAGCGGTCTACGCGGCGACCAACGTGGCCTGACGGCCGTTCAGCGTCGTCGAGGTCGCGCCGACGATCTCGACCGAGACGAGCTCTCCCGCGCGGGCGTCCCCGGGGAAGTTGACCGTGGTGTTTCGGCGCGTCCGGCCGCGTTGCCTCGTCGGATCCGTGCGGCTCGGCCCCTCGACGAGCACCTCCTCGACGAGCCCGATGCGGCGTGCGTTCCGCTTGGCCGCGACCCGCTGCACGAGCTCGACGAGCCGCTCGAGGCGCTCGTGCTTCGCCTCCTCGGGCACCTGGTCGGGCATCGCCGCGGCCTCAGTCCCTCGTCGGGGCGAATAGATGAACGTGAACGCGCTCTCGTATCCCACCTCTTCGACGAGCGCGAGCGTCTCGCGAAAGTCGTCCTCGGTCTCGCCGGGAAAGCCGACGATCACATCCGTCCCGAGCGCGAGGTCGGGGATGGCAGCGCGCAGGCGCGCGACGAGCGACAGGTAGCGATCGCGGTCGTACGTCCGTCGCATCGCCTTGAGGGTCCGGTTCGAGCCCGACTGGACGGGCAGGTGGACGTGCTCGCAGACCGCCTCACAGTCGGCCATCGCGGCGATCACGGGCTCACGGAAGTCTTTCGGATGGGGGCTCGTGAAACGGATTCGGTCGATCCCCGGCACGGCGTCACAGGCGCGGAGGAGCTCCCCGAACTCGGTACGGAGCCCGGGCGCCAGGTCGCGCCCCCACGAGTTCACGTTCTGGCCGAGGAGCGTCACTTCCCGAACGCCTTCGGCGGCGAGGCGGGTTACCTCGGCGACGATGTCGCCCGGCCGGCGGCTCACCTCGCGCCCGCGGACGGCGGGAACGATGCAGTAGGCGCACTTCGAGTTGCAGCCCATCGACACCTGCACCCACGCCTGGAACGGCCGCGCGCGGTGCATCGGGAGCTCGCCGGCGAACGCACGCTCGGCCAGGCCGAACCGGCCCCGTTCGACGCCGGCCCCTCCGGCGCCGATCCACTCGGCGAGGTGCGGGATCGATCCCGGCCCGAAGGCGACGTCGACATACGGGTAGAGCTCGAAGAGCCGCTCGCGCTGAGCCTCGGCGTAGCAGCCGCCGACGGCGATCACCTTCTCGGGGTCGGCCTCCTTGAGCGCCCTCGCCTGCGCCAGGTGGGCGGCGAAGCGCTGGTCGGGCTTCTCCCGGATGGTGCAGGTGTTGAAGACGATCACGTCAGCCTCGTCCTGCGCGTTCGCTTCCCCGAAGCCGACCGACTCCAGCATCCCCTTGATCCGCTCCGAGTCGTGAGCGTTCATCTGGCACCCGAACGTCGTCA
>JALZFU010000327.1 GCA_030861385.1 Actinomycetota bacterium | reverse complement strand
GAGTAGTTCTCCTCGACAGCGTCCTTCGCGAAGTCGATGGGCTGGATCGCGTTCCGGCTCGCGAAGTCCTTCATGAGGCCCGGGTTCGGGAGCGCGGCGACGTCGGGCGGGTTGCCGCCCTCGACCGCGGTCGAGAGGACGGTCGCGATGTCCTGCGCCGACTTGTAGTTCACGGTGACGTTCGGGTACTGCTCCTTGAAGTCGTCGATCACGGCCTGGAAGGACTCGCCCTCCTGGCCCGTCCAGACGGCCTGCACCGTGATCGTCCCGGAGACTTTCTTGTTCCCCTGGGCGGCCGTGTCGCCGCCGCCACCGCCGCCTCCGCCGCCGTTGTCGTCACCGCCCCCGCAGCCGGCGGCGACGGCTAGGGCGAGCGCGAGGAGCGCGAGGAGGAGCAAACGGATCGGCTTCATGGGCGTCCTTTCCTGAGCTTCCTGTTCATTCGGTCTGGTCGTAGATCCCGCTGCCTGTCTCGGGGTCGAAGAAGTGGAGCGAGCGCGTGTCGACCGCGACGGTCGCCTGCTCGTCCACGGTCACCTTGGAGCGGGCGTCGAAGCGCCCGACGAGCGTCGCCTCGCCGGCGTCGGTACTGCGGGCGCCAAGGGACTCGTCACCGGCGTCCTTGGCGAGCTCCCGGACGTCCTCGGTGTACGCGGGCGAGGCGTCGACGTTGAAGTGGACCATGATCTCGGAGCCGAGCGCCTCGGTGAGGGAGACCCGACCCTTCAGGCACTCGTCGGAGGGGCGATCCGGCGCGTGCTCGGCGTCCTCGAGGTCCTCCGGGCGGATCCCGAGGATCACCTGGCGCCCTTCGTAGCGCGCGAGCGCGGGTCGCGCCTCGACGACGTGCTCGCCGAGCGAGACGCGCTGGCTCCCGAGCTTCGCGCTGAGGCCGCCGTTCTGCCGCTCGAGCGTTGCCTCGAGCATGTTCATGGCGGGACTGCCGATGAAGCCGCCGACGAAGAGATTCACCGGTCGGTCGTAGAGCTCCTGGGGCGGAGCGACCTGCTGAAGCTCGCCTTTTCGCATGACAGCGACACGGTCGCCCATCGTCATCGCCTCGACCTGGTCGTGAGTCACGTAGATCGTCGGCGTCCCGAGGTCGTGTTGCAGGCGGGCGATCTCGGCACGCATCTGGACCCGGAGCTTCGCGTCGAGGTTCGAGAGCGGCTCGTCCATCAGGAACGCGGCCGGCTGGCGGACGATCGCCCGGCCCATCGCGACACGCTGCCGCTGACCGCCGGAGAGAGCACGCGGCTTGCGCTGCAGGAACTCCTGAAGGCCGAGGATCCGGGCCGCCTCCTGGACCCGCCTTTCGATCTCGTCCTTCGGCACCCTCTTCACCCGGAGCCCGAACGCGATGTTGTCGTAGACGGAGAGATGCGGGTAGAGCGCGTAGCTTTGGAAGACCATCGCGATGTCGCGATCCTTCGCCGCTACGTAGTTCACGACGCGCTCGCCGATCCGAAGGACGCCTTCCGAGATCTCCTCTAGGCCCGCGACCATGCGGAGCGCCGTCGACTTCCCGCACCCCGACGGGCCGACGAGGACGATGAACTCGCCGTCCTCGATTCCGAGGGTGAAATCGTTCACCGCTCGCGTGCCGTCGGGGTAGATCTTGCTGACCTGCTCGAACGTGACCTCGGCCACGGTTCCCCTTCCTCCGCCTCGGAAGCGCGAAGCCCGTCACGGCCTTCTATCACCGGCTGCTGCTTCGAGTCAACGCGCGTCGGTAGACTCGCGCGCGCCGTGCGCACCTCGACGATCGTCGTCCTCGAGGGCGACGAGACAGGCCAGGAGCTCCTCGAGGAAGCGCTCCGTGTCCTCGCGCCCGACGCCAGCGGACTCGAGCTCGAGCTTCCGCGCTTCGATCTCTCGCTCGCCTCGCGGCGCGCGACGCAAAACGGGGTCGTCCACGAGGCGGCGGCGGCCATCAGGGAGGCCGGCCTCGGCCTCAAGGCGGCGACGGTGACGCCGGAGGGGCCTGGAGACGTCGGGAGCCCGAACAGGATCCTCCGCGAGGAGGTCGGCGGCCACGTCATCGTCCGAACCGGTCGACGGATCCCCGGCGTCGTCCCGATCGCCGGCGCCCACTACCCGATCTCCGTCGTCCGGATGGCGGTCGGCGACGCCTACGGCGCATCCGAGTGGCGCGAGGGCGAGGACGAGGACGAGGTCGCGTTCCGAACGGAGCGGATCGAGCGGCGCGTATGCCGAGCGGTCGCCGAGTTCGCGTTTCGCCACGCCGAGCGGACGCGCGCCAAGGTCTTCGGCGGACCCAAGTACACGGTCTCCCCGGTCTACGAGGGGATGCTGAAGGAGGAGATGGACGCGGCGGCCGTGCGGCATCCGGACGTCCCCTACGAGCCGCAGCTCATCGACGCCACGTTCGCCCTTCTCGTCGGCGCTGCCGGCGATCCGCTCGTCATCCCCGCCCTCAATCGCGACGGCGACATCCTGAGCGACCTCGTCCTGCCGCTCTTCGGCTCGATCGCCGGCTCGGAATCCCTCCTCGTCGCGTTCAACCCGGACTACACGCCGAAGGCGCTCATCGCCGAGGCCGCGCACGGGACGGCGCCCGCGCTCGTGGGCAAGAACGTCGCGAACCCGATGGCGATGATCCTCGCCGCGGCCGCGCTCCTCTCCCACAGCGACGAGGAAGCGCCGAGGAACGCGGGACGCGCGATCCGCGAGGCGTGCCTCGAGGCGGTCGCGGCCGGAGTCCGGACCGCCGACCTCGCCGGCCACGCTTCCACCACCGAGTTCACCGACGAGGTGATCCGCCGAACCCAGGCGAAGCTCGAGGTCTGGGAGACGCTCGGCTCCTCGTAGGGAGCCAGCCGCGTGATCGCGCGCTACGTTCGGAGCCTCGATCCCCGGCTTCCTCGGGCGGTCTGGGTGATGGAGGCGGGCGGCCTCGTGAACGCGCTCGGGAACGGGATGACGTTCCCATTCCTCGTCATCTACCTGCACAACGTGCGCGGCTTCTCGCTCGCGACGGCCGGACTCGTGCTCGCGGCGGGGAACGCGATCGGTTTGGTCGCCGGCCCGGTCGCGGGGCCGATCGTCGACCGGGTGGGCGGTCGCGTCACGCTCGCCGTCGCGCTCGTCCTCATGGCCTGCGGCTACGCCTCCTATCCGCTCGTCCGGGAGGCGTGGCACGCCTTCGCCGCCGCGCTCGTCGCCGGGGTCGGGAACGGCTTCTTCTGGCCGAGCCAGTCGACGCTCCTCGCCGGCCTCGCGCCGCACGGCCGCCGGCACGCGGCGTTCGCCGTCCAGCGAATGACGCGAAACCTCGGCATCGGACTCGGGGGGCTCGCGGGCGGACTCATCGCGACGACGTCCGATGCGACCAGCTTCACCGTCCTCTTCCTCGTCGACGGCGCGACGTTCTTCGGCTTCGTCGCGGCACTCGTCTTCGTTCGCGAGCCCGCGGTCGAGTTCCGCGGCGAGGCGCCGGGCCCCGAGGGCTACCTAGCCGTCCTCCGCCACCGCGTCTTCGTCGGCTTCGTCGCCCTGAACGTCCTCTTCGTCGCCTCCGGGTACGCGGTGTTCGAGCTCCTGCCGGTCTTCGCGAAGAACGAAGCTGGTGTCTCGGAACGGGCGATCGGCGTCATCTTCCTCGTCAACACGCTCGTGATCGTCCTCGCACAGCTCCCGGTCTCGAAGCTCCTCGAAGGACGGCGGCGGATGGCGGCGCTCGGCGTCATGAACGCGCTCTGGGCGCTCGCCTGGCTCCTCGTCCTCGCGTCGGGCGCCTACCTCGACGCGATCGCCGCAGCCGTCCTCTTCGCCGTCGCGGGGGCCGTCTTCGCGCTCGGTGAGTGCCTGCAGGGACCCACGCAGGGCGCCCTCGTCACCGACCTCTCCCCCGACCGCCTCCGCGGCCGCTATATGGCCGTCTCGACGACTTCGTGGCAGGTCGGGTTCGTGATCGGCCCCGCGCTCGGCGGCCTCGTCCTCGAGGCCGAGCCGCTGGCCCTCTGGCCGCTCGCCGCCGCGGCGTGCCTGGGCGC
>JALZFU010000285.1 GCA_030861385.1 Actinomycetota bacterium | reverse complement strand
ACGACGGCGCCCTCGGGCGCGCGGCCCTCGAGGACGGCGCGCACGGCGAGCGTCGCGCGCCGATACACCTCGTGCTCGGCCTCCTCGCTGTACCAGGCGGCATGCGGCGTCACGATCAGGCGAGGGTGCCCGGGCGGCGGCGCCTCGGGCGGCGGCGGCTCGACGGGCAGGACGTCGAGCGCCGCCCCGGCGAGGCGACCGCTCTCGAGCGCGCGAAGGAGCGCGTCGAGATCGACGAGGCGCGCCCGCGCCGTGTTGACGAGCACGGCCCCCCGCGGCATCCGCTCGAGCTCGTCCTCGCCGATCATTCCCTCCGTCGAGGGCGTCAGCGGCACGTGGAGCGAGAACGCGTTGCAGGAGGCGATGAGCTCCGAGAGCTCGGCGGGGCAGACGCCGGCAGCCGCGATCTCCTCGTCGGCGACGACCTCGTCGGTCGCCGCGCCCGAGATGCCGAGCGCGCGCGCGCGCGCAGCGACCGCGCGCCCGATGCGTCCGAACCCGACGACGCCGAGGCGAGTTTCCTCCAGCCTCCGAAGCGGCCCGGCAGCCGTGTAGTCCCAGTCGCCCGCCCGCACGCTTCGATCAAGCGCGACGATCCCTCGGAGGAGGGCGAGCAAAAGCGCGAGCGTCGAGTCTGCCATCTCGTCGACGCAGTAGTCGGGGACGTTCGTGACCCAAACGCCGCGCGCGGCCGCCGCCGCCACGTCGACGTGGTCGTAGCCGACGCTCGGCGTCGCGACGACCGCGAGCGCGGGGAGCGACGCGAGGTCGTCGCCGCTCACGGGGTAGTCCGGCCCGACGAGGAGACCGACCACGTCTTCGCCCTGCCACGGAGCCTCGGCCGGCTCGGCGTCCGCGACGCCGGCGAGGAGCTCGCGCACCGCCGGAAGCGAGAAGTGCGGATCGCCCACGAGGACGCGCCCCACCACCGCTACCCCGACGCGGGCCGCCCCTCGACTACCCGCACGCGGACCGCTCCGATCCGCGCACCCGCGCGGACGCGCACCGTCCAGACGCCTGCGCTCGGGAAGAGCAGTCGCGATCCCCATTCCCGTCCCGGGCGCTTCCATGCGAGGCCGGCGCCGGCGAGCGTCGGCAGGACGGGCGTCGGGCCGAAGCGGACGGCGATCTGCTCGCTCCTTCGCCTGCCTTCGACCGACACGCGCGCAACGGTGCCCTCCGTCCGCCAGAGGACCGTCGTTGGCTGCCCCGCGAGCGGCGGGAACGGCTTCCACGCCGACCAGATTCCAGGCGCGGCACGAAGCTCGCGCGCACGAGGTCCGAGCAAGCGCGGCTCCGGAGACCGTTCCCGCCGGGGACGCGCCTCGTGCTCGTCGGGCGGTGCCGCTCCCCCGCCCGGTCGTAGCGAGTAGGCGAGGCTCGCGAGGAAGACGCCGGCCGCGAAGAGGACGATGAGCTTCGTCGCCACGACGCTCACTATCATCCGGCAGTTTCGACTGGCATGCACGAGAAGCGGATCGCGATTCGGTGGCGCGACATGGACGCCTATGGCCACGTGAACAACGCGGTCTTCCTCACCTACCTGGAGGAGGTGCGTGACGCGTGGCTCCATCACGTCCTCGGGCGTTCGGATGGAGACCCGTGGGACTACCTGCTGGCGCGCGTCGAGATCGACTTCCGCCGCGAGCTTCGCGACCGGGAGGGCGAGGTGGTCGCGAAGTGCGGCCTCCGCGAGATCGGGCGCGCGAGCATCCGGACGCGCGAGGAGCTCTGGACTCGGGCAGGCGAGCTCGCGGCGGAAGCGACGGCCGTCGTCGTCGCGCTCGACCCCCGAGCGGGCAGATCGCGCCCGCTCTCGGCCGCCGAGCGCGAGGCCTTCGAGCGGGAGGCGCTCCCCGGTGGCGGCGGCGCTTAGTCTCACGCACCTCCTCTCGCCGCTCGTCGTCGGGCCCGTCGAGCTGCCGAACCGGATTGTCTCGACCGCGCACCAGACCACGCTCGTCGAGGGACACCTACCGACCGAGGACTTCGTCGCCTACCACGAAGCACGGGCGCGCGGTGGTGTCGGCCTCATCGTCCTCGAGGCGACGGCGGTGCATCCGTCGGGGCTCCTGACCTCGCATACACTCGCCGGCTACCGCGACGAGATCGTGCCCGCGTACCGGGCGATCGCGCACGCCGTCCGGCCGCACGGGACGCGCCTCTTCGTCCAGCTCTTCCACGGCGGGCGCGAGCAGATTGCGACGGCGCCACGCGCTCCCTCGCTCGCGCCGTCCGCCGTGCCCACGCAGCGCTTCCACGTCGAGCCGCGGGCCGCCCGCGGGGAGGAGATCGACGATCTTCTCGCCGGCTACGCGCGCGCCGCCGCCCTCGCGGCCGAGGGCGGCCTCGACGGCGTCGAGATCTCGGCCGCGCACCGCTACCTGATCGCGCAGTTCTTCGATCCCGCCGTGAACCGGCGCGACGACGAATGGGGTGACCCGGCTCGCCTCCTCCTCGCCGTCGTGGACTCGGTCCGCGAGGCGGCGGGCGGGCTCGCGGTCGGCGTCCGCGTGAGCGCCGACTCCGACCCGGCACGGGCGGTCGCGCACGAGCTCGCGGGGCGCGTGGACTACCTCCACATCGCCCTCGGGGACTCGTCGACGTACCTCGGATCGGCCGGCATCGTGCCGCCGCCGCCCGTGACCGAGAACGCGATAGCCGCCTACGCGCCCGGCTTCCGGATCGGCGCCCCGCTCTTTGCGACGTCACGCGTGGTCGACCCGGTGGAGGCGGATCGGCTCGTCGCGGAGGGGGCGGCCGACGCGGTCGGGATGACGCGCGCGCTCATCACGGATCCGGACCTCGTCCGGAAGGCGGCGGGGGGCGATCTCGACGAGATCCTCCGCTGCATCGGCTGCAACGCCTGCATCGCCCACTACCACGCGGGGACGGCGATCGCGTGCGCGCAGAACCCGCGGACGGGGCGCGAGCGGGCGCTCCCGCGCCC
>JALZFU010000273.1 GCA_030861385.1 Actinomycetota bacterium | reverse complement strand
ACCTCCTCGACACGATCGCGGGTCGCTTCGGCGACCGCGACGTCTACGACGAGGTCGAGGGCGCCCTGCACGGGGGGCGCCTCCCGCTCCGCGACGTCATCACCCGCGAGTTCCGCCCCGTGCGGCGTCCGCTCGCGGAGGTCGTCCGCTGGGAGCTCGAGAACGTCCGCATCCGGCCCGGCTTCCGCGAGCTCGTCGCGCTTGCGCGCGAGCGCGGCTGGCGACTCGTCGTCGTCTCGAGCGGGTTCCGCGAGCTGATCGAGCCGATCCTCGAGCGCGAGGACGTCGACGTCGAGCTGCACGCGAACCGCGTCGAGGCCCGTCCCGACGGCTGGCGTGTCCAGTGGAGCTACGGCGACGACTGCGGCGTGTGCGGCGAGTCGTGCAAGCGCGCTGTCGCCCGAGAGCTCGCGGGCGAGGGCGAGCTCGTCTACGTCGGCGACGGGTACTCGGACCGGTGCGCCGCCCAGCTCGCCGACCGCGTGTTCGCCACGCGGGGCCTCGCACGCTACCTCGCCGAACGGCGTCTTCCGTACGAGCCGTTCGAGGACTTCTTCGACGTCGGACGCGCGCTGAACGGGCGCTCGTGACTCTCTCCGAGGATCCCGCCCCGGCCGAGACGCGGATCGCGGCGGACGGACTGGAGCTCGATCCCGAGGCGATGCGGGCTCTCGGCTACCGCGTCGTCGACCTGCTCGTCGACCGGCTTGCGACGCTCGGCGAGACACGAGCGTGGCGGGGCGCCTCGCGTGCCGAGATGGAGTCGCGCCTTCGCGAGCCGCCGCCGGCCGACCCGACGAACTTCGACGAGATCGCTCGCCGCCTGCGTGCGGACGTCCTCCCGTTCACGGGGCACCACGACCACCCGCGCTTCTTCGGGTTCATCCCGAGCTGCCCCACGTGGCTGGGAATCCTCGGCGATTTCCTCGCGAGCGGCGTCAACATCTTCCAGGGGACGTGGCTCCAGTCGGCGGGCGCGAGCACCGTCGAGCTCGTCGTCCTCGACTGGTTTCGGCAGTGGATCGGCTACCCGGGCCAGGCGTCCGGAGTCCTCGTGACCGGCGGCTCCCAGGCGAACCTGACCGCGCTCGCATGCGCGCGCGAGACCAAGGCGGGCGGGCGGTCGGAGAGCGCCGTCGTCTACGTGTCGACCCAGGGCCACTCGTCGGTCACGCGTGCGCTTCGGATCCTCGGCTTCCGCTCCGAGCAGGTCCGGGCGCTCCCCGTCGACGAGCGGTTTCGCCTCCGCCCGGACGCGCTCGCCGCCGCCATCGAGCAGGACGTTCGCGCGGGGCGACAGCCGTTCCTCGTCGTCGCGAACGCGGGCGCGACGAACACGGGGGCGATCGACCCGCTCGCCGAGGTCGCCGAGGTCTGCGCCGAGCGCGGCGTCTGGCTCCACGTCGACGCCGCCTACGGCGGCTTCGCGATCCTCACCGAGCGCGGCCGGCGCTGGCTCGCAGGCCTCGACCAGGCCGACTCGGTGACGCTCGATCCGCACAAGTGGCTCTACCAGCCGTACGAGTGCGGCTGTCTGCTCGTCCGCGACGGACCCCTGCTCGCGCGCGCGTTCCACATCATGCCCGACTACCTCCAGGACACCGCCGTCGGCGGCGTCGAGGTGAACTTCGCCGACCGCGGGATCCAGCTCACGCGAAGCGCGCGCGCGCTCAAGCTCTGGATCTCGATCCAGTACTTCGGCGTCCAGGCGTTCGAGGCGGCGATCGACCGCTCGCTCGATCTCGCGGCGCTCGCGGAGGAGCGGATCCGCGACTCGCGCGAGCTCGAGCTCCTCTCGCCCGCGACGCTCGGCGTCGTTTGCTTTCGCCGCCGCCCGGCGGGCGTCGAGGAGGAGGGGACGCTCGAGCGGCTGAACGTCGAGCTCGACCGGCGGCTCCTCGAGAGCGGGGAGGGGACGATCTCCTCGACTCGCGTCGACGGACGGTACGCGCTTCGCATCTGCATCTTGAACCACCGAAGCGGTCTCGAGGACGTCGAGCGCATCCTCGGCTGGATCGAGCGCGCGCCCGTTTCTCCCTGACGCGGCTCGCGCGGCGTGCGAGTCTCGCTTCCCCAGCCGTTCGACTTCGAGCTCTCGACCGAGCGCTTCCGCGCGTTCGGCGCCGACCCGGCGAACGTCTGGGCGGACGGGCGGCTCTTTCGCGTCTTCGGCGGGCGGGAGGTGGCGATCGAGGCGGCGCCGGGAGGCGTGGTGATCCGGCCCGACGACCGAGCGCTCGCCGCCGACGTCCGGCGCTTCCTCGGGGCACCGTTCGACCTCGACGGCTTCGCGCGCTTCGCCGAGACCGCCGACCCGGTGCTCGCTCGCCTCGCCCGCGAGCTCCGCGGGCTTCGCCCGCCGCTCGCGCCCGATCCTTTCGAGGCGCTCGTCGGCTCGATCACGGCGCAGCAGGTCTCGCTTCGGGCGGCGTTCGCGATTCGGGCGCGGTTCGTCCAGACGTTCGGCGAGCGCCACGAGCGCGCGTGGGCGTTCCCGAGGCGGGAGCGCGTCGCCGACATTGCGCCCGATCGCCTTCGTGCGCTCGGCTTCTCGAGGCGCAAGGCGGAATACGTCGTTGCCCTCGCGCGGGCTCCACTCGACCTCGCAGGGCTCGGCGCGCTCCCCGACGACGAGGTGAAGCGGGAGCTCACCGCGCTGCCCGGCCTCGGCGAGTGGACGGCAGACTGGTTCCTCGCCCGCCACCTCGCGCGCCCGAACGCGTGGCCTGCGGGCGACCTCGGCCTTCGCAAGGCGGTTTCGTCCTTCTACTTCGAGGGACGGGACGTCTCGACGGACGAAACCCGCGCCTTCGGCGAGCGCTTCCGCGAACACCGAAACGTGGTCGCCCACTACCTCCTCGTCGGGCTTAGAGTCCTCGGTCGATGAGCTACCGGACTCGGCTCGAGGAAGCGCCGACCGAGGAGACGTTGCGCGATCTCCTCGTTCGGGCGCGCGAGGACGGGGCCGAGGAAGTTGTGCTCGAGACGACGCACGAGGCGGGAGACGCGTGGATCCGCGCCGGCTTCAGCGAGGTGGCACGGGTGCTCGTCGCACCGGTGGACGCGATCGCGGAGCGACTCGGAGGCGCGCGGGAGGCGTCCTTCGGCTCGATCCACGCACAGACGGACGACCTCGACGCGGTGACCCGCGCCGTCCGCCAGTTCGTCCCCCGCCTGCCCGGCGGATCGCGGGGAAGCGTCGTCGCGCCGCCCCGGGACGGCTGGACGTCCGTCTACGACGAGCTCTGCGACCGTGAGCCCGAGATGCTCCGCCGCCTCGCCCGTGAGCTCTCCGACCGCATGGGAGCGTTCGTGATCGCGATCGGCGCCGAAGAGGGGCGCGTCGTTCGCTACGTTGCGCTCGAGCGCGGCCGTGTCGTCGACGAGTACCTCTCCGTGCCGGAGTACTATGGCCCGCTCCCGCCGGGAGAGGTGATCGCGCTGGGGGCGAACCCCCGCCTCATGGCGCGGCTGACCGGCGCGGATCCGGAGGCGGTGCGGCGAACGGCGCGAACCGCGCGTTCCGTCGAGGAGCTCCCGGCCGCGAGCGAGCTCCTTGTCTCGCTGGCCCGCGTCTTCGGGCTCCCGGGCGCCGAGCACGGGTACGAACGAGCTCGCGAGACGCCGGGCGCGATCGAGCTTCTACGCTGATGCCGTGCTGACGCTCTACGATGCGGCCCGCTGCCCGTACTGCGCACGCGTCCGGATCGTGCTCAGGGAGAAGGGCGTCGCCTACGAGCCCGTCGAGATCGACCTGGAGAGCCGGCCCGCCTCGCTCTACGCGAAGAATCCGAACGGTCGCGTCCCGGTCCTCGTCGACGACGACGGCCTCGTCCTACCCGAGTCGCGGGTGATCATGGAGTACCTCGACGAGCGCTTCCCCGAGCCGGCTCTCATGCCCGTCGACCCGGCCGAGCGGGCGCTCGTTCGCCTCGCCTTCGAGCGCTTCGGCGACATCGCCGAGCCCTACTACGACGTGCTTCGAGGTGCCCCGGGCGGGTCGCGCGAGCGGCTCGTCGACGAGCTGGCCCGCCTAGACGTGCGGCTCGCATCGACGCCGTATCTCGCAGGAGAGACGTATTCGCTCGCAGACGCGGCCTACTGTCCGTGGATCCTCCGCACGGAGGCACGCCTCGGGGTCGAGGTGCGTCACTTCCCGGCCCTCGCTTCCTGGCTCGGCCGCCTCGAGGAACGTCCGGCGGTGGCGCCGGAAATCGAGCTCGCCCGGCTCGCGCGCAGGCACGCCGCGTGACGCGCGAGGCGGACGACGGCTCGAGCCTCGTCGAGCCGCTCGCCGTCTGGGCGCTCTTCGGCGTGGTGGCGGTCGCGGTCGCGGTCACGTACGCACGGCTCCCGCCCGACGTCCTCTTCAACGTGCGCGAGGACGGCGTCGGGGCCGGCCTGGGGCGCACGCTCGTCTTCTTGAACTTCCCTACGGCTCTCGTGGCGATGGCGCTCGTCGCGTTCGCGGCCGATCGGATCGCAACTCGGGTCGCCCGCGCGCTCGCGATCGCCGCGGTCGCGCTCTGCCTCGTCGTCGCCGTTCCGGGCGTCGTGGAGCAGGACGACCTGGACGCAAAGCCGGCAAACATCGTTCCCGCGCTCGGGGTTGCGCTCGCCTTCGCCCTGACGATCGCCGCGTGGCGGCGCACCGGCGCCGGCGCGCCGCCGGGCCGCCTCCCCGGCGATCCGATCCGGGTCGCGGTTGCGCTCGCTCTCGTCCTCGCCGCCGCGCCCTGGATCGCTGCCGAGATCGGGGTCTACGCGGGCCTGGGCGGCGTCTTCATGGCGGGCGAAGTCGTCCCCGAGCCCGGCCATCCCGGCCTCCGTGCCGTCCACCTCGGTCACCACCACGGGTTGGACGGCGTGCTTCTCGCGCTGAGCGCGCTCGCCCTCTCGCGGGAGGTCGGGCGCCTCCGCGCTCGCCGCCTCCGCGTCATGCTCGCCTTCTACCTCGGGCTCATGCTCGTCTACGGCCTCGCAAACGCGCTCCAGGACTTCTGGCTCGAGCAGCTCTACAAGCGCGGTGCGACCTCGTTTCGCTTCCCGAGCATGCTCCAACCCGATCTCAGCTCGGCGTGGCTCGGGATCTTGCTTGCGACCGCGGCCGTCTACGCGCTCGTCGGCCGTCCGGTCGCTCTCCGCCGGCGCGAGTTGTGAGCCGTCCCCGCGTCCTCCTCCTGCACGCGTTTCCGCTCGACTGCCGGATGTGGGCCGACACGAAGCGGGCCCTCGAGGAGGCGGGCTGGCCGGTGAGCGCGCCCGACCTTCCCGGGCCGGATGCGGAGCCGTCCCTCGGCGCCTGGGCCGATCGCGTGCTCTCGTCGACGGACGGGCTTCTCGTCCCCGTCGGCGTCTCGATGGGCGGCTACCTCGCGTTCGAGCTTTGGCGCCGCGCGCGCGAGCGGATCGCCGCGCTCGTCC
>JALZFU010000264.1 GCA_030861385.1 Actinomycetota bacterium | reverse complement strand
CTCGCGCATGCGGGAGACGAGGAACACCTCGTAGTCCATCGAGAGCCCGAACACCATGGCGAAGATGAAGATGGGGATCCAGCCCTCGATCTGGTCGAAGCTGATGAGCCCGACCCGGTCAGCGGCGCCCCACTTGAAGAAGGCGGTCAGGAGACCGTAGGCGGCGGCGATCGAGAGAAGGTTGAGGACGATCGCCTTCAGCGGGAGGATGACCGAGCGGAAGGCGCGAAGGAGGAGGACGTACGTGAGGAGGAGGACTCCGAGCACGAGCCACGGGAACGCGCCATAGGCCTGGTCGAGAAAGTCGACGCCGCTGGGCGGCCCGCCGCCGGCGAACACGTCGACGCCGTGGGGGAAGCGCGCGGCCGGGACGATGTCGTCCCGTAGCCGGTCCACGAACTCGAGCGCGCCCGGGGCGCCGTACTCACTCTTCCCGACGACGTCCACGCGCAGGTAGCGACCGGCCGGCTCCACGTACTGCGGGCCCTGCCCGAAGTCGACGCGCGCCACCTCGCGGTCGTGCTCGAGCCCGCTCATGAGGCGCTGCACGGCCGACTGCACTTCGGGGGCCCGGGCGCCGCCCGGCTGACCCGTGTCGATCACGATCGTGGTCGGCGCAAGCGCGCCCTCGCCGACCGCGTCACCGATGATGTTGAGCCCCCGCACGCCCTCGAGGTTCTGAGGGATGCCCTTGTTCGACCCGGGCCCGAGGTCGAGCGAGAGAACCGGGAGCGCGAGGGCGATGAGTGCCGCCGAGGTCGCCGCCGCGTACCGGAGAGGTCGGCGCATGATCGAGCGCGCAAGCCGGCTCCACATGTTCTCCTCCGACTCGCGGCGCAGCGTCACGACCCGAGGCAGCAGGCGGACACGGTCGAGGCGCATCGCCAGGAGGTAGAGGAGGACGGGGAGGAGCGTGACGGCCGCCAGGACCGAGACGAGCGGGATGATGAGGCCGCCGACCCCGAAGCCGCGCATGAACGGAAGCGGCATGAAGAGCATGAGGGCAAGCCCGATCGCGACCGCAGAGCCGCTGAAGACGACCGCGCGGCCGGCCGTTTGCATCGTCGCGACGACTGCGTCCTCCCGAGAGCGTCCGGCACGAAGCTCCTCGCGGTAGCGATAGACGACGAGGAGCGAGTAGTCGATCGCGATCCCGAACCCGATCAGCATGACGAGGTTTTGCAGATACGTGGTCAGCTCCATGTAGTTGGCGAAGATCCAGACGATCCCAAGCGTCGCCGGGATCGCCGCCGCGGCGAAGAGGAACGGGATGACGAAGGCGAGCGTTCCGAAGACGAACACGAGGATGAGGAGGGCGATCGGAATCGCGATCAAGAGCTCGCCGACCCGGAGGTCGCGCGCGAAGACCGGGTCGAGATCGTGCTCGATCGCCGCCTGGCCGGAGACGAAGAGCTGGGCGCCCGGGATGTCGCCGGCGGCGCGTCGCATGTCGTCCGTGAAGCCCTTCGCGTCGGCGGGATCGAGGTTCGAGACGATCGTCGCGGTCACGACCTGGTCCGAGACCGGCTGGACGGATGCGACCCGGCTCGTCGGGAGCTTGCTGCTCGCGCGCTCGGCCGCCGAGCGCACCTTCGGGACGAGCTGGGCAGCCGAACCAGGAGAATACGCCCGGACGACGAGCGAGAAGGAGCCGGTCGACTTCTGCCCGAACTCGTCCTCGAGAATGTTCTCTGCGCGAGCGGTGTCGGTCCCGGGGAGCGAGAAGCGGTTCGTGAGGAGGTCGCTCAGCCCGCTCATCGCGATCACGGAGACGACGAAGACGAGCGCCCAGCCGCCGACGACGACCCAGCGGTAGCGAAGCATCAAGCGAGCCCAGGACTCCATCCGACCTCCGAAAGCTAGCGCGCACTAAGTTAGTTGGGCGCCGGGGAACCGTCAAGCGCGATCGTCGAGAGGTCGGCCTCGTTCGCTTGGCAGGCCCTCGGCGACTTCGTCAGGCGGTAAGTATCAGTCTGTTACTAGCACTCCGGCGAAGACGGTGCGCCGCCGGAGGCGCGCGCCGGAGGCGCGCGTTTCTCGCCGCGCCGCTCGGGTAAGTAACGCGCGCAAATCGAAGAAAGGACGACGATGAGGGAACGAGTCACGGGCGCCGTCGACACCGCGCGACCGTACGTCGAGCGCGTCGCGACGGACGAGGAGTTTCGCGAGCACGTGAAGAACGCCTACGAGTCCGCGCGTCGCATCTACGACGAGCTGGTCGGCCCCGTCGGCGCGACCGGGATGGCGATGCGGGTCGCGCAGGACAAGGACATCCAGGAGGAGCTGAGGCGGACGCTCGACGAGCTTCGTCAGGCGGGCCGCCGTGCGCGCGGAGAGGAGTCGCACACGGGCCGAAACATGACCCTTCTCATGGTGGGCCTCGCGCTCGGCGTCCTCTTCAACCCGATGACCGGTCCCGACACCCGGCGGTGGCTTCGGGAGAAGATCTTCGGGCCCGAGGAGCCGTTCGAGTTCCAGTCGAACGCCGGCACCAGCCAGTCGTCGTAGACGAGCTCCGCACAGACCACTACCCCTTCTGCTGGGGGTGCGCCCTCGGCACCGACGGGCTCGGCTTCGACTGGACGCTCGAGGGCGACGAGCTCCTCGCGCGGTACGTCGTCCCCGAGCGGTTCCAGGGCGCACCCGGCATGGCGCACGGCGGCGTCGTCGCGGCGCTTCTCGACGAGGCCTGCGGCCAGGTCGTGCGGCCGTCGCTCTCCCCCGCCGTGACCTCGCGTCTCGAGGTTCGCTATATCGCACCGGTGCCCGTCGAGGAGCCGCTTCGCATCTTCGCCGAGCTCACGGCGCTCGACGATCGGCGCGCGAACGCGGAGGCGACGGTTCAGGACGAGAGCGGCCTGCTCCTCGCCCACGCGCGCGCCGAATGCGTCGCCGTGCGGCCCGAGCACTTCCTCGCGACCGAGCGCGGTCGCGCGCGCGGGCTCGACTGGCTCCCGCGCTAGAGCGCGAGCGCAAGACGATGGCGGACGAATCAGGAGGGTGAGGCGCGACCGACTCCCCTTCTCCCTCGTCGTGGAGCATCACGACCGACTCGAGGAACAGGTGGTTCGGAACGCGGGTTGGCAAGCGCGACGTCGAGGCCGGCTGCGCTCGTCGTCAGCAGGCGCACGGTCGTTCGCGAGCGCGTGATCGTTCGAAAGACGACCGAGATCGAGGAGCATCTGATCGAGGCGGAGCTCCGCAAGGAGCGCGTCGAGCTCGAAGAGGACCGCGACCGCCGCTCCTGACGGGGGCGAGCGCCGCGCCTACCGGGCGCCCCTCGCCTGGATCCGGTAGATGACGCCGCGCCCGTAGTCGGCGACGAGGAGAGCGCCGTCCGGGTCGACGGCGAGGGCGAGCGGGTGCTCGAAGCCGCGGGCGAAGGTGGAGACGCCGTCGGGCGGGGAGGTGCCGTCTCGTCGGAGGCGGACGAAATCGACCCGACGGCCGTGCTCACGCGAGCGGTATTGCCCCCAGAGGGCGACGAAGACGCCGTCTCGGTACGCGGCCGGGAACGTCGAGCCCGTGGAGAAGGCGAGGCCGTCGGCCGAGGAGTGGGCTTCGAGGTAGGCGACGGGCGGAGTGACGCCGCGGCACGAGCCGACGAGGCGACGGAGGCGCGCGCTCGCCCAGCAGCGCGGCCACCCGTAGTGCGCCCCGCGCTCGACGCGAACGAGCGTCTCCGCCGGCTCCGGGCTCGCGGGCGTCGGCAGGTCGTCGCGACCGTTGACCGAGGCGTAGAGGCGACCGGTCTCGGGCTCGAAGGCGAGGCCGAACGGGTTCCGGAGCCCGCGCGCGACGACGCGCAGGCCGCTCCCGTCCCGTCGCAGGGAAAGGACAGCCGCGCTTCGCCGGTCACGCTCGACGCAGGCGTTGCAGGTCGAGCCGCTGCCGAGGTAGAGGCGGCCGTCGGGACCGACGACCACGTTGTCCTGCTGGTGCAGGCCGTACGGGAGGCCGGCGAGGACGGTCCTACGAGCGACCGCTCGCCCGGCGCGCAGGCGAACGCGCTCGACCCCGCCCTGCTCGGAGACGAAGAGCGTGTGGCGAAACCAGGCGAGCCCGAGGGGGACGTCGAACCCCGAGGCGAAGACGCGCGGCCCTCGTGTCCGAGGTGCGGAGACGACGACTCGTCCGACGTCCTCTGTGACGTAGAGGCGCCCGTCCGGTCCGTATGCCATCGCGGTCGGATGCGTGAGCCCCCGTGCGTAGAGCTCGGCGCGGAAGCCGGCCGGCACCGTGATCCGGCGGGCGGGAGAGAAG
>JALZFU010000220.1 GCA_030861385.1 Actinomycetota bacterium | reverse complement strand
GGGCGGCGCCGTCTTCCCGCTCTCGGAGCGCCACGGCGCCTGGCGCGTCGCCTTCCCCGACCAGCGGACGGTCGATTTCACGCCGCTTCGAGACGGCATCGAGGCCGACCTCGGCACCCGAGACTTCACGATGAACGCGATCGCGCGCGCGCTCGAGTCGCGCGACTACATCGATCCGCTCGCGGGCCGCGACGACCTTCGGGGCGGCACGATCCGGGCAGTGTCGGATCGGGTCTTCGCGGACGACCCGCTCCGTCTCCTCCGCGCCGCCCGCTTCGAGGACGAGCTCGGATTCGTGCTCGAGCCGAGGACCGAGGAGCTCGTTCGCCGCCACGCCGACCTCGTCACGCGGCCGGCCGCCGAGCGCATCCTCGCTGAGCTCGAGCTCCTCTCCGCGGACGGCTTCCGCCGGCTGGAAGACCTCGGTCTGCTCGCGCCGCTCGGCGGCTCCACCGAGCGGTTCGGCTCGGTCGATCTCGTCGACGAGCCCGACTTTCGGCTCGTCGCCGTGTTCGGCGACCGGCTCGCGCGCTTCCCCGTCTCGAACGCGACGCGTCGCTTCGCGCGGACGCTCCTCGCGGCCGAGCGTCCGCGAGACGCGTCCCCGCGATCGATCCACCGCTTCCGGCGCGCGACCGAGCCGTGGGCGCTCGAGGCCCTCGCCTTCCTCGGCGCGAGCGGGCTCTACGAGGCCGTCATACGCGCTCGCGCGACGGAGCCGCCCGAGCCGCTTCTGCGCGGGCGCGACATCGACCTCCCGCCCGGGCCCGAGGTGGGACGCCTCCTCGAGCTCGTCGAGGAGGAGCGCGCGGCCGGGACGATCGCGACGCGCGAGGAAGCGCTCGCGCTCGTCCGCCGCGAGCTCGAAGCTACGCGGCCCACTTGACCGTGCATCCGACCGGCGGCGTCTCCGCGATCGGCGGGGACTCGCCGGCGAGCACGGCGTCGATCGCGTCACGCAGCCACGGGTCGGCGCGCGTTGGATCGGCGTAGTTCGAATCCGGCGCCCCGTGGTAGGCGAGGCGATGGCTACGGTCGAAGAGGAAGACCTCGGGCGTCCGCGTGGCGTGGTAGGCGCGCGCGACGTCCTGCGACTCGTCGCGGAGGAAGGGGAAGGCAAACGCCTTCTCGTCCGCGCGCCGCTTCATGTCGTCGAACGAGTCGCCGAGGTGGTCGTTCGCGTTGATCGCGACGAGGCCGACGCGGCCCGTGTAGTCGCGTGCGACGGCGTTCAGACGATCCTCCCACGCGATTACGTACGGGCAATGGCAGCAGGAGAAGACGACCGCGAGCGGCATGCCGTCGTAGTCGGCGAGCGAGTGGCGATCGCCGTCGACGCCGGGGAGGTCGAACGGCGGCGGCGGGTCTCCGAGCGAGAGGCGGGGCACGCGGCGATGCTATCGGCGTGGGAGTCCTCTACGACGCCGTCGGCACGGGGCTGGCTCTCTACACGCGCGCGGCCTTCCGCTTGACGGCGATCGCGCCGCCCATTCGGCTGCGACCGCGGTCGCTGATCCTGGTAACTCACCGACGCGAGACCGACGTCCCCATCGTCGCCTCGCTCCTCTACTTCCGCTCGCAGCTCTGGCGGCACCGTTTCCCGCGGATGAGTTTCGCCGCCCGCGACGACATGTTCCTGCCCGGCTTCTTCGCCGGGTTCCCGCCGAAGCTTCCGACGGTTGCTCGGACGCTCCTCTTCCCGATCGGGATCGCTCCCTGGCTTTCCCGCGTCCAGGTCCACCCCCTCCGGAGCGCGACCGTCGCCCGGCTCGCGGAGGTGGTGGCCGTGCGACGGGAGGAACGCGTGACGGACGTGCTCGAGCGGTCGGAGGCGGCCGCGTTCGCCGCCCGCGCGGCCGCCTGTCGGCTCTCGGAGCCGGTGCTTGCGCGGGATCTCCTGCGCGGCGAGTACGCCGACCTCCTCTGGCGGCCGGTTTCTCCCTCCGACCCGGTGGCGGCCGGCCTCGACGCCTTCTGGAGCCGACGTGCCGCCCAGGCCGCGCGCGATTTTCGCGTCCTCGTCGAGCTCGTTCGGGCGGGCGGCATCCTGCTCCTCTTCCCGGAGGGCCGCCCGTCGCCGGACGGCGCGATCGGCCCGGTCCAGCGCGGCGTCTCTGCGCTCGTCCGCCGGGCCGAGCCTCGCGAGCTCCTACCCGTCGCGCTCGCCTACGATCCGCTCACGCGTGGCCGGACGCGGGTCGTCGTCGCGATCGGCGCGCCCGCGCCGACGCCGGTCGATCGGATCGACGACCAGACGCTCGCGCTCCTTCGCCGGACGATGCCGCTGACCGTCGGCCAGGTCGCTTCGGCCTCCCTCGCGGCGACGCGCCACGCCGACGCCCTCGCCACCGACGCTGTCGAGG
>JALZFU010000219.1 GCA_030861385.1 Actinomycetota bacterium | reverse complement strand
CGACGAGGCGATCGCGAGCGCGCGGCGGATGCTCGCCGAGGGAGCGGCGATCGTTGACATCGGAGGGGAGTCGACGCGACCGGGGGCGGAGCCGGTGTCGCCCGACGAGGAGCTCCGGCGTGTCATCCCTGTGCTCGAGGCGCTCGAGGCGGAGGTTCCGATCTCGATCGACACCGCGAAGGCGAGCGTTGCCGAGCGCGCGCTCGAGCTGGGGGCGGAGATGGTGAACGACGTCACGGCGTTGCGCGGCGACCCGCGGATGGCCGAGCTTGTCGCACAGTCCGGCGCGTACCTGTGCCTGATGCACATGCAAGGCGAGCCGCGCACGATGCAGGCGGACCCGACGTACGGCGACGTCGTCGCCGACGTGGCGGCCTTCCTCGAGGGGCGGCTGGCGGCCGCCGTCACCGCGGGCATTCGAGAGGAGCTGGTCTGCCTCGACCCCGGCTTCGGCTTCGGCAAGACGGTCGAGCACAACTTCGAGCTGCTTCGCCGCCTCGGCGAGATCGCGGCGCTTGGCCGACCCGTCGTGGTCGGGCTCTCGCGCAAGAGCTCGCTGGGGAAGATCCTCGGCGATCCGGAAGCGACGACGGGTCCGCTCTCCGCGAGCATCGCCGCCGCCGTGACGGCGTTCGAGCGCGGAGCGTCGATCTTCCGCGTGCACGAGGTCCGCGAGCACGTGGAGGCGCTGACGGCCGCGCGCGCGGTGGCAGGTTGAGCGTCGAGGTCGAGGTCGTCGGCCTTCGCGTGCCCGGCCGGCACGGCGTGAAGGAAGAGGAGCGCGAGCGTGACCGCGACTTCGTCTACGACCTGTCGTTCGACGTCCCCGACGCGGCCCTCGGCGACGACCTCGCGGAGACCGTCGACTACCGCGAGGTCGCTGCGTGCGTCCGCGAGGTCTCGGACTCGCGTGAGTACCGGCTCATCGAGGCGCTCGCCGGAGCGGTCGCCGAGGCGCTCGTCGCTCGGTTCTCACTCGCACGCGTCCGCGTGCACGTGCGGAAGCCGAGCGTTCGCCCTTCGGGGCTCGAGGTCGACTACTGCGCGGCGACGGTCGAGCGGTTGAGGGAGACCGACAGCCGGTAGCTGGCCGTGGGAATACCTCGACCGATCGACACGGCGACGTAGTAGTAGGCGCCGACCGGGCCGCGGTTGCGCACGCCTGCCCGCTCGATGTTGATCCCGGAGCGCCCGCTCGACGCGATCAGGGTCCGCTTCCGTGCAGCCCCGCCCGTGAGCACGGTCCGGGCTTGCGGGCTCCAGATCGCGAGGTCGACGTCCGCGGTTCCCGTGACGAGCGCGGTCGCGCGGGCTCTTGCCGGAAGCCAGATGCGGTAGACGTCGCGGCCGTCCTCGGTCGCGTCGAGGCGCGCGCTCAGCCGGCCGACCAGCTGGCGCGGCCGAAGGAGCGGCGCCTTGCCGGTGCGGAACACGCCGCGAGGGCGGACGAGATCGACGTCGTCGTTCGGCTCCTGTGGATCTCGGTTCGGGGCACGGCCGGCGAGGGCCGCCGGCACGTCGAGCACGCCGTAGCCGGTCTCGGCGTCACGACCGAGCGGCGACACGTCGCGCGCGGTCGAGCGCAGCAGCTCGAACAGCTGCGACGCGTCGAGGCGAGGACGCTCCGTCCAGACCCACGCCGCGGCTCCTGCGACGATCGGCGCCGCGAAGCTCGTGCCGTCGCCGCGGAGATACCCGGTCGAGGAGAAGAATGACGGCACCGCGACGACGATCTGCTCCCCGGGCGCTGCGATGTCGACCGCCCGCGAGCGGCTCGAGAACGAGGACGGCGCGCCGCTACGGCCGATCGCGCCGACCGTCAGGACATGGGGCAGCGAGCCGGGGAAGATGTCGGGGTTCCCGAGCTGGCGGTCGTTCCCGGCGGCGGCGACGACGAGCGAGCCCGCGTTCACGGCCGCATAGACGGCGTGAGCGAGCGCGGGGCTGTACCGCGGAGACCCGAGGCTGATGTTGATGACGCCACGCCCGCGCGCGATGGCCGCCTCGAAGCCGGCGACGAGCTCGCCCACCGTGAGCATCCCGCCGTCCCACGAGCGGAGCCGGACGTGCGGGTACAC
>JALZFU010000212.1 GCA_030861385.1 Actinomycetota bacterium | reverse complement strand
GGGCGGCGCGCGAGTACGCGCGCGAGCGCCACGCGGCCGTCTTCTACACGCTCGGGATCACCGAGCACGCGTGCGCGGTCGACAACATCTGGTCGCTCTCGAACCTCGTCCTCATGACGGGCCACCTGGGCTACGAGTCGACCGGGCTGAACGCCCTCCGGGGCCAAAACAACGTGCAAGGGCTGAACGACGCCGGCGCGAACCCCGCCTACCTCCCCGGCTACCAGCCGGCCAACGACCCCGAGATCCGCAGGAAGTTCGCCGAGGCGTGGGGGGTCGAGGTGCCCGAGACGCCGGGTTACCGCCTCGACCAGATGATCTCCGGGATGCAGGACGGCCGGATCAAGGCCTTTTATTTGATCGGCGAGAACCCGGCTCACACCGAGCCGAACGCGAAGCACGTCGAGCATGGCCTCGAGGGGCTCGACTTCCTCGTCTCCCAGGACATCTTCCTGAACGAGTCGGCACGCAAGTACGCGGACGTCGTCCTCCCTGCCTCGAGCTTCGCGGAGAAGGACGGGACGTTCACGAACACCGAGCGGCGCGTGAACCGGGTGCGGCGCGCCGTGCCGCTGCCAGGACAGGCGCGCGAGGACCTCCAGATCGTGATCGACCTCGCGAAGGCGATGGGCGCCGAGTGGCCCGAGTACCGCTCCGCCGAGGACGTCTGGAACGAGTTCGCCGACCTCGCGCCGCTTTGGAGCGGAATCCGCTACGACCGGATCGAGGAGGTCGGCCTCCAGTGGCCGTGCACCGATCGCGACGATCCCGGTTCCGCGTACCTCCATGCGCCGAGGCCCGCACGGCCGAGCGGCAAGGGCAAGTTCTATCCGGTCGAGTACCAGCCGCCGATCGAGGAGCCCGACTCGGAGTACCCGTTCGTCCTCTCCACCGGCCGGACGCTCTACCACTACAACTCGGCCGGGATGACGATGCGGGAGGAGGGGGTCACGCAGAAGCAGGAGGATCCCTTCGTCGAGATGTCGCCCGAGGACGCGGCGAGCCTCGGCGTCGCTCACGGCGACTGGGTGCGCCTGATCTCGCGTCGCGGCGAAATCGAGGCGCGCGCCGCGGTCGGCGAGCGCGTCTTCCCCGGTCTCGTCTGGATGGCACTCCACTTCGCAGAGTCACGCGTGAACCTCCTGACGAACGACGTGACGGACTCGCTGATCGGGATCCCCGAGTACAAGGTGTGCGCGATTCGGATCGAGCCGCAACGTCCCGCCCTCCGTTCGGCGGCGCGCTGACGAGACGGAACGCGGCCGACTGATCTGGACGTTCGTCCGCTGGTTGCACCTGCTCGCGATGGCGTTCTTCGTCGGCGGCCAGCTCCTCCTCGCCGCCGCCGTCGTCCCGGCCTTTCGCGCTGCGCCGGATCGTGAGCACCTGCGCGCGGTCGCGCGGCGCTTCGGCTGGGGCACGCTCGTCGCGATCGCGGTCCTCGTGGCGACGGGGATCCCGCTCGCGTCGAACGAGAGCCGTTGGGACGACTCGACGCTCCAGGCGAAGCTCGCCCTCGTCGCGCTTGCCGCCCTTCTCGTCAGCCTGCACGTGCGGTTTCCCGAGCGGCGCGCGCTCGACGCCGGCGTCATCGTCGTCTCGCTCACGATCGTCTGGCTGAGCGCCTCGCTCGCGGACTAAGGCGGCGCGGCAGAATGCTGGTCCCTCGTAGCACCTACGATCCGTCCATGGCGGCGCCCCCGCGCGAGGCCGGCGACAGCCGAATCCTCCTCGAGATCATCTCGACCGTCGCGTCGTCCCTCGAGCTCGACGACGTGCTCGCCGCGGTCGTCCGGCTCCTGTCGGACGCGGCCGCCGTCCACGCTTGCTTCGTCTACCTGATCGAGGACGGCGGTGAGCGGCTCGTCCTCGAGGCGGCATCCGAGCCGTACTCCGACCACGTAGGGCGGATCCGGCTCGAGCGCGGGGAGGGGCTCGCCTGGTGGGCGGTCGAGAACCGTGAGCCCGCCTTCATCCGCGAGGACGCGCTCGCCGACCCGCGCGTCAAGTACGTCCCCGAGCTCGACGAAGAGCGTTTCCAATCGCTCGTCGCCGTCCCGATCCTCGCGCGCGACGGCGATTCGATCGGCGCGATCCTCCTGCACACGGAGGCCCCACGGGAGTTCACGGAGACGGAGGCGGACGTCCTGGTCTCGACCGCCTCGCTCGTTGCGGGAGCAATCGAGAACGCCCGGCTCTACGAGGAGACGCGCCGCCGCGTCCGCGAGCTCGAGCACCTGACCGAGCTCGGGGAGACCATCGCCCGCGCCGAGAGCCGGGACGAGCTGCTCCCTGCCGTCGCCGGACGCGCGCGCGACCTCCTCCGCGCCACCGCCTGCCACCTCTACTT
>JALZFU010000203.1 GCA_030861385.1 Actinomycetota bacterium | reverse complement strand
TACAACAGATTCGGGCGATAGCGGCGTGGCCCGGAGGGTGCCGTAGCGGAAGAGGACTTCGACATCGCGCTTCGCGACGTCGGTCTCATGCTTGCCGCACTCACGCTCGGGCGGCTGGCCAGCGCGTTCGCAGCGGCCCCGACGGTCTCCCGCGCAGAGGCGCCGCTGCGCCGCGTCGCGGTAACAGCCGTCGAAACGCTCGACCTTGGGTCGACGCGTTGTCCTACTGGAGAACGAGGCGCAGAATGTTGTGGCGAGTGTTGCGGCGATCCAGGCGCTCACCTAAAGATGCTGGAAATTTGCTGCTTCTGGCCGCAGCGGGAGAATGGATCGCATTCAGGAGGTCGCCGGTTCGAGTCCGGCTAGCTCCATGGAAACCGCCGCAAATCGGCGGTTTTATGGCTCCGCAGCGCCTGGCGGTATCCAGGCGCTCCGTCGCGGCGACGCACTCAAATGCGCTCAGATGACCGGCCGCGACGGGATGATGAAGCGGTCGCAAATGCCGAATGAACTCCAGTATGTTGGGGGAGTGCTGGGGCGATGGCAGTGGCCGACCCCCTCTTACCATCTTGCGACGAGGTGGGAAGCGAGGGCACGCGCGGAACTCGCGGCACGAAGATCCTGCAAGCGAAAGAGATCGAACGAAACCGAATGATCGCGGCTGGACGTAGTGGCGGGGTAGGAGCGAGCTCGATCAGCTCGAGCCCGAGTGCGCCGATTTCCAGGAGGACGCCGTGGAGGGCGGCCTGATCGGCCATGCGCTGCTGAGACGCCGACGCGAAAATCATCGTGACTGATAGCGCCGGCTCGGGCCGTTCGATCCCGCGTGATGACGCGGCGCTCCGCCCGCACGGGTTCCTATAAACGGGCCGGTGCTGCCTCGATCCAGGCGCGCGCTCCGTCGAGGCGGAGCTGGAGGACGGGCGCGAGCGTGCCCCCGAAGAGGCGACGATCCTCGGCGCGCTGGAAGTCGAGCTCCTGCGGACGACGCCCGCCCAGCGAGTGGAAATCGACGAAGCTGACCGCGCGGAGGTCGTTCAGGACGAGCCAGGAATACGCCTGGAACGGCTCCTCGGGAGGATTTTGCACGACGAGGCCGGACTCGTTGACCGGCTCGTACGGCCCCAGGAGAGACGGTGCGACAAAGCCGTAGAGGCCGGTCGGCCCGCTGACCGCCGGGTGGAACGTCCGACGCTGCGTAGAGAAGAAGAGGTAGTAGCGCGCCGAGTGGACGACGACGTGTGGCCGCTCGAGCTCGTTGTTGACCCCGTCGGCGTGAAGGAGCGGAGGACGCAGGGACCATGCCGACCAGCGCTCGTCGTCGGCCTCCGCGAGCCCGACCGCGCCGTTGAAGTCCGTCTTGGCGCCCGCGAGCGACCCCGTGAAGAGGAGGTGGTCGCGTCCGCTTCCGGGATCTCGGAAGAAGAAGGGGTCGCGGAACGCCCTGATGAAGCCAGGCTCACCGTGCTCCTCCTCGGCCGGGAGGTAGACGACGCCGTCGGCCTCGACCGATTCCCGATGCTCGCTCCAGTCGGTCAGGCGAATCGTCGGCCCTTCGGCGACGAGGCGCCCCGTCGCCTGCGCGATCCGCTGGACGAACGTTCGTCGGGACTCGCCGCGGCGCCCGGCGGCCGTGTAGAAGATCGTCACGGCCCCGTCGCCTGGGCCGTGGACGGCGGAGCCGGCCCACTCCCGGCTCCCGAGCGACGCTCCGTCGGGGAAGAGGTCGCCCAGGTCGGCCCACGACCCGTCGTGCTTCGCGAGGAGGCGAAGCCGCGTCACGTCGTGCCGGGCATCCGGATGGCCGGTTGCCGGCGCGGACAGCGCGACCCAGAGCTCTCCGCCGGCGATCGACGAGATCGCGCCGTCGGTCTTACGGACGGGCCAGACGTCCCAGATGTCGTGGCGAGGGAGGATGCGCACCACCTCGTTCGCGTCGAGCGGCGGAGCCGTCGTCGCCTCCCTCTCGACGAGGCGCGCGAGGTGATCCCGCGTCCACGCGGCCGAGGCTCGCGAGCTCACGAGCCCGCGCGAGCCGTGTGGGCGCCCATCACCTCGACCACCTCGGGGCCAGCGTACGGTCGCCGCGACAGCCCCGGCAAAACGGAGCGGAGGTCGAGAGCGTCGGGAACGCGGGGAAACGGTGAGGCCGTGGGGACGGCGGGCGCGCTCGCAGGGGTGTGCGCCGGCGAGGCGTGACGCCCGGGCGCGCAGCTTGCGCCGGCGCGCCGCGTGCGGTTGTCTTCGGCGAGGCGCTCGTCGACGTCTTTCCGGACCAGGAAGTCGTGGCAGGCGCACCGCTCCACGTCGCCGTTCACCTTGCCGCCCGCGGCTGGCTCGCGTGGCTCGTGACGCGGATCGGGAACGACGCCGCGGGCGCGCGGATCCGTGACCTCCTCGAGCGCTTCGGGGTCGAGACGTCACTGATCGAGGTCGACCCGGCGCTCCCCACCGGCCGCGCGACGGTCGAGATCGCCGGCGACGACCACGGCTTCGTCATCCACCGGCCGGCCGCGTGGGATGCGATCGCAGGCCCCGCGCGGCTCCCGCCGCACGACGCCCTCGCCTACGGCACGCTCGCGGCGCGCGACGAGCGCTCGCGCAGCACGCTCGAGCGGTTGCTCGCGACCTCGTCTGCGCCCCTTCGCGTCTTCGACGTGAACGTGCGGCCGCCGGACGTCAGCCGCGAGGTCCTCGAGCTCGGCCTCGGCGTGGCGACGGTGCTCAAGGTGAACGGCGGCGAGCTCGAGGTGGTCGCGGCCCTCCTCGACTTTGCCCCGGTGCCCGAGTCGTACTTCGCCGTGGCCCCGTCGCTCGAATGGCTCTGCATCACCAGGGGCGAGGAGGGAGCGGAGCTCTACGCGAGGTTGGGCGAGACATGGGCGATCGAGCGCATCTCCCTCGACGTCGTCGACACGGTCGGTGCAGGGGACGCCTTCACCGCCGGCTTGCTCGACGCGCTTGTGCACGGGTACGGCGGAGAGCAGGTGCTGTGGGCGGCGCAGGCGGCTGCGGCGTCCGTCCTCACCTGCCGCGGCGGACTCCCGGCTCCGCGCGCCAGCTGAGGGGGGGCGACACGGGGACGGGCTCGGACGCCGGGAGGCGCCGCGACGTCCGTACCGTGCCCCCGTCCGCTCTGCGAGGCGCCGGGCGCGCAGCTTGGGTTTCGAGCTTGCAGCCTTGACGCATCGAGCACGAGGGCATAGCGTGAGCCCAGCCCGGGATCGAGGCCGAGCGGTGTGGCCGCGGTCCTACGGCGAGAGAGGGTGGTTGATGGCCATTCCTGACCCGCGGGAGACGGCGCGCCCCGAGGGCAACGATCCGCAGGCGGGCGATGACGCCGAGTGGGGAGCAGAGCCTGAGCCGTCCGGAGCGCCGCGAGGCTCTCCCGTCGCGAGCCCGATCGTCGTCGGCGTCAGTCCCGTAACCGGCTCGCGAGCCGCCCTCCAGTGGGCCGTACAGGAGGCGCGCGTGCGCCGCGGCCGCGTTCGCGCCGTCATGGTCTGGCGCGGGTTCGGCCTGCCCGGCGGAGCTCCCGGGAGAGCCCCGGCGCAGGCGGTGATCAGCGCGAGCCCCGATCAACGGCGGGCCGAGCTCACGCTGCGCGAATTCGTGACCGACGCGCTGGGAGAGGATCACGACGTCGAGCTTCGCGCGGTGGAGGGGAAGGTGAAGGACGTCCTCCTCCGGGAAGCCGAGGAGGCCGCTCTCCTCGTGGTCGACTCTCCGGCCATGGCGAAGCTCTACGACCCGAGCGCGCGGCGCCTGGCGCCGCGCCTGATCTACCGCTCGCCGTGCCCGGTCGTGATCATGCCGCCGGCCGACCCGGAGGCCGACGCCGACCTCGACGACTTCGTCGGCGAGTACGCCGACGAGGCGGGAACGCAACCGACCGGCGCGGCGTCGAGGTAACCGAGGCGATGGCGACCGAACCCGAGACGCTAACGCCGACCGCGGCGCCTCCGAGCACCCGCCGCCCGCCGCCGCAGGAACGTCCGGCTCGCGCGCGCAAGCCGCTCATGACGTTTCGTCAGATCGCCCTCATGAACTTCGGGTTCTTCGGCATCCAGTACAGCTTCGGGATGCAGCAGACGGCGATCAACCCGATCTTCGCCTTCCTCGGCGCCGATCCCGCCTCGTTGCCCTTGCTCAACCTCGCCGGCCCGATCACCGGCCTGATGATCCAACCCATGATCGGCGCCCTGAGCGACCGAACGTGGAGCCCGAGATGGGGCCGGCGCAAGCCGTTCTTCCTCATCGGGGCGATCGGCTGCAGCGTCTGCCTTTTCCTCTACCCGTTCGTGGCCGCCCTGTGGATGGCCGTTCTGCTGCTCTGGCTCCTCGACGCGAGCAACAACACGGCGATGGAGCCCTACCGGGCGTTCATCGCCGACCGGCTCGCCTCCTCCCAGCTGGCGACCGGGTTCCTGACGCAGAGCTTCTTCACCGGGTTCGGGATCACGCTGGCGAACATCTCCCTGTTCGTTTTCCAAATGATCATCACCGGCGGGACCGAGGCCGGAATCCCGTACTGGGTCTTCGGCTCCTTCCTGCTCGGGTCGGTCTGCTCGATCGGCTCCGTCCTGGTCTCTGTCCTCTCCACGAAGGAGATCCCGCCGACCGAGGAGGAGCTCCAGGAGCTGCAACGGCGAAAGGAGGAGGGCGGCTTCTTCATCCGCGACATCTTCCGAGCGATTCGGGAGATGCCGGTCACGCTCAGAAAGCTCTCGCTCGTCTACCTGTTCCAGTGGTATGCGCTCTTCATCTACTGGCAGTTCGTCGCCGTCAGCATCGCGCAGTCCGTCTACGACTCGACCCCCGAGGACGAGGCGGGCTTTTCGAAGGCCGTTGCGTGGACCGGCCTCGTCAACGGCTGGTACAACGTGGTGACCTTCCTCAGCGCCTTCGTGCTCGTCGCGATGGCGAAGCGCTACGGCGCGAAGTGGGTGCATGCCGCCTGCCTGGCGCTCGCCGCGATCGGGCTCACGATCTTCCCCCACCTGGAGAACAAGTACCTGCTCCTCGTCGCGATCATCGGGTTCGGGATCGCGTGGGCGAGCATCATGGGCGTGCCGTACATCCTCGCCGTCGCGTCGATCCCGAAGGAGCGCTACGGGGTGTACATGGGCGTGATCAACATGATGATCGTCATCCCGATGCTGATCGAGACGGTTACCTTCGGAGCGATCTACTCGTCCGTTCTCGACGCGAATCCGACCAACGCACTGATGTTCTCGGGCGGCCTGCTTTTCCTGGCCGCGCTCGCGATGCTCTGGATCGAGGCGCCGCGGCAGGCCGAGGAGGAGGAGGTCGAGCCTCCCGTCGAGGCGACCGCGCCTGCGATCGGGCCCTGAGGCGCCTTCTGCGCCGGCGACGGATGCGGCGACCGCGCCGGCGAGGAGCGGGCCGTCAGGACCCGCGCGCGTGCGGGGGTCGAGGGCGACTCGACGAGGAAAGCCCGCGACCGCGTCCGGCCCACCCCGGCAAGCTCGGCCGATCCCGGCGTAGGCGACGGCGTACCCCGAGGGGTCGACCGAATGCGTCGCTGCGTTACCAACCCGCCATCGCGATTTCACAGTGTTGGGGGGAACGTTGAGGGGCTCCCGCCGAGCCGAATCTGGTCTTATCGGTTCGCTCGGCGGGGCTCGCCTGCCGTGAGCAGCACCGCCACCAGCATCGCGGCGTCTGCATCATGGTGCGTTCGTCCGTGGACGGAGGCGAAGTAGGTCGTGTCGCCTATGTCGGCGAGGGCGAGGTCATGGCCGCCGAGTGCGCCGCCCGAGGGATACGGCGGGAAGCGGAAGAAGGTGATCGTCCACGGCCCGTAGCGGCGCTCGCCCAGCCGGCGAGTGCGACCCGGGACGACCCACCGGCGGGGGTCGAACAGGTTGCTCTGAACGGTGTGGTCCAGCCCGGCGCCGACGATCCAGTGGATGTGGCCCGGGTTGTCGCCGTTGTTGAACGTGAGCAGATAGAAGTCGCCCGCGTTATCCGATAGCGGCGGCCCTTGGAAGCCGTAGAGCCCCGGGTCAGCGACGACGCCGCCGGTGGGGCTGAGCGGTGGACAGACCACCGGCACCCGGGATTTGCGCCGGGCCTGTTCGCAGGTGGAGCGCACGCGCGGCGCAAGACGCGTCGTCAGCGGAACGCTGTGAACGGGCGCCCAGCGCGAAACGAGCGCCATGCAGCGGCGCCGCGCGACGGCGTTCCACGGATCGATGCCGCGGCACGGCGACGGAGGGAGGCCGGCGTTGTGACGACTCGCAGTGACGGTGGTTCTCCGATCACCGCTGCAACCAACCGCGGCGGCGCCAGCGACGACAACCGCAATTACACAGAGGCTCTTCTTCATCGTGAACGTACGCTCGAGGGACTACGCGCCCCGACCGTCCCGAAGTCCTCTCACGGGCATCCTCCGCCGGCCGGCCGCGAACGATGCGGCCCCCGCGGTGTGGGTCCTCGTTGTCGTCGCCGCGGCGTTTTTCGAGGCCGCCGGTTCGTATGCGGCGCAGCGTGTGCGGCTTCCCGACGACGCTCTCCTTTCAGCGACCGTCCAGATGCTCTTCGCCGGCGCGCTCACGCTCGCTACAGGCCTCGCGATCGGTGAGCGTGTCGAGCTCGGCGAGGTCTCCGCGCGGGCGGTTCTCGCACTGAGCTACCTGGTTCTGCCGGGGTCGATTCTTGCCTATACCGCGTTCGTGTGGCTGCTGCAGAACGCGTCCGTCTCGACAGCGACGACATATGCGTACGTCAATCCCGTGATCGCCCTCTTTCTTGGCTGGGCGCTGGTCGAGGAAGAGGTGGGGCGAGTGACGATCGTGAGCGCGGGCGTAATCGTCGCCGCTGTCGCGATCGTCCTGAGACGAGACGCCCGCAGCCGCGAATGACCTCTCGCTTTCATTGGACGCCGTTCGAACTCGGCGCTAGGAGGGACGCGTCGTGCGATTCGCGCGCGTTCGCCTAGCGTCACGATCAGCGCGGGTCGGAGCGAGGCTCGGGCCGCTTGCGGAGCGCCGGTTCCGCCTCTTCTTCGTCGGTCAAACCGTTTCGCTCCTCGGCGACGGAATGACGCCGCTCGCGCTCTCGTTCGCGGTCCTCGGGCTGACGGGGTCGGCCGCCGACGTCGGCTACGTCTTCGGCGCCCGCATGGCGCCGCTCGTCGTGCTCCTCCTCGTCGGCGGCGTAGTCGCCGACCGTGTCTCGCCGCGGACGGTCGTGATCGGCTCTGACCTTGTCCGCTTCGGAAGCCAAGCGGCGCTTGCGGCTCTCCTCGTCAGCGGCCGGGCGGAGATCTGGCACCTGGTGGCGCTTCAGGCGGTGAACGGGGCGGCGACCGGCTTTTTCTTCCCTGCCGTCACGGGTGTCGCCCCGCGCGTCGTCAGCCGGGAGCGCCTCCAGCAAGCAAACGCGCTCCGCAACCTCGCCGCGTCGGGCGGCGAGATCGCGGGACCCGCCTTCGCCGGCGTTCTCGTCGCGACCGTTGGCGCAGGCTGGGCCCTCGCCGTCGACGCCGCGACCTTCGGCGTCAGCGCCGCCTTCCTCGCGGCGGTCAAGCTCCCGTCGCACGACGCGCTTCCGCGGCAGTCGTTTCTCCGCGACCTCCGTGACGGCTGGGACGAGTTTCGCGGCCGAACCTGGCTTTGGAGCGGCGTGGTCGCCGCAGGGCTAGGGAACATGGTCTGGACCGCCTTCACCGTCCTCGGAGCGGTGGTCTCGAAGCAGTCGCTTGGCGGCGCCGGGGCGTGGGCGCTCATCCTGTCCTCTCTGAGTGCGGGCGCCTTCGTCGGCGGCCTCGTCGCGCTTCGCGTGCACCCGCGCCGGCCGTTCGTCGCAGCGTTCGCCACCTACCTGCTCCTTCCGATTCCGTGCGTTCTTCTTGCACTCGAGCTCTCGCCGTTCGTGATCGCCGCCGGCGCGTTGGCCGCCGGTGGCGGCCTGATCTTCGGGAACACCGTCTGGGAGACGACGCTCCAGGAGCAGATCCCCGCCGCCGCGCTCTCGCGCGTGACGGCGTACGACTGGCTCGGATCGCTCGCGCTTCAGCCGCTCGGGTTCGCGCTCGTCGGGTGGGTGTCCGGCACGGTCGGCGTCGCGCCGACGCTCTGGTTCGCGGCCGCCGCGCTCGTCGCGACGTCGGCGACCGTCCTTGCCGTCCCGAGCGTGCGCGCACTCGAGAGGCGCGGACCGGCCGACGTCGCGCCGGACAATCGCGCGGCCGGCGCCGCGGACGAGTGGGGACCGGCTGCGCCGCCGAAGACGCGGCAAACGGCCGACCAAGGCGCTCCACGAGGTGGCGTGCCGAAACACGACGCGTTAGGAGAGGACCGCTGATGGGGGACGAGGTTCATGGCCGTTCGTCGAGCGGATCACTCGACGACCTCAAAGCGAAGCTGGGTGGGTTCGGGCTTGACGACGACGACGCCGCAGCTTGGGCGCGAAGCGGCCTGCCTCAGGACGCCTTCGACGATTGGCTGACGGATCGCGTCGCCCGTCGGCCGCAGGGCCTGCGTGCGCGGGAGATCTACACCGATCCGGCCATGCATGAGTTCGCGCGCCGTGCGATCCTGAGCGCCCTAGCCCTCGACTCGCACGACCACCTGCTCGAGATCGGCTGCGGCGGCGGGATCCTCCTCCGGGACGCGCTTGCCACGGGGGCGCGTGTCACAGGCGTCGACCACAGCCCGGAAATGGTCGCGCTCGCTCGTGAGAACGCACCCCGGGCGACCGTCGTTGAATCGGATGCTGCCTCGCTTCCGTTCGCCGACGCGACGTTCACGAAGGCCGCGCTCGCCGTGGTCTTCTTCTTCCTGCCCGATCCGGTTCGGGTGTTGCGCGAATGCGCGCGGGTGCTCGTTCCGGGAGGCCGCGTCGCCGTCTATACGACGGGACCCGAACTGCGCGGAACGCCAGCGGCGCCAGAGCCAATCGCGAGCCGCGGATACTTTTACCGCGACGACG
>JALZFU010000201.1 GCA_030861385.1 Actinomycetota bacterium | reverse complement strand
GTCCCGCTCCGCCTCGGCGACGAGCGCGGCGAGCGCCTCACCGCGCGGCTCCGGCCGAAGGTCGTCGACGTCGACGCCGGGCGGTACGACGCGGACGCGATCGAGGTAGTCCCCGGGGCCGACGACGTCCGCGAGAACCTGTCGGACGTGCTCGGACCCCGCGTACACCGCGTCCGCTTCCGCGAGGGTCGCCCGTGCCCAGCCGGCGAGCTCGGGCCGCCCCCGAATCGAGAACTCGAGCTCCGACCCGTGCGCCTTCACCTCGAACGCGGTTCCGACCGCCGCGCCGACGGGCGCGCCGAGGAGCACGTGGTTCACGAGGAGGAAGTCGGCCGGCAGCTCGGCTCGTACCGCGGCTGCGTTCCGCTCGACGAACGCCTCGCGCTCTTCTCGCGTCAAGTCCTGGACGTAGCGCGCCTCGAGGTCCTCGTAGCGGTCGAGCACGAAGACGGGGAGCGGCCCTCCCCCGAGGTCAGGGCGGATGACCCTCGCGCCGCCGACGTCGTAGAGCTCCGGATGGGGCTCTTGGCAGAAGACGACGACCTCGTGCCCGAGCCTGGTCCAGGCCTTCGCGAGGGAGCGCGTGTAGACGTTCGAGCCGGTGCCGCCGAGGAGGTACCCGTGCCAGAGGAGAACCCTCATCACTGGCGGCGAGCGAGCGGCCCGGGGCCGACGAGCCGGCGCTTACGCCAAGTAGAAGTAGAGGGCGTAGAGGAGCTCGACCGCCGGGCTCGTCGTGTGGACCGTGACGTCGTGGGGGACGTGGAGGAGCGCGTCCGTGTAGTTGAAGATGATCTTCACGCCCGCGCCCACGACGTCGTCCGCGATCTGCTGCGCGGCCTCCTGGGGGACGGCGAGCACCGCGACGATGATGTTCTTCTCGCGGATCACGTCCGCGAGGCTCTCGTACCCCGAGACCTCGAGCCCGTCGATCCGCTGCCCCACCTTGGCCGGGTCGGTGTCGAACGCGACCGCGATGTTGAAGCCATGGTCGGCGAAGACGCTCGAGTTCGCGATCGCCTGCCCGAGCCGGCCGGCGCCGAAGAGGGCGATGTTGTGCTGGCCCTGCGTCCGCAGGATCTTCCGGATCTCCCCTGCGAGCGCGTCGATGTTGTAGCCGACGCCGCGCTTGCCGAACTTGCCGAAGCCGGAGAGGTCGCGGCGGATCTGGGTCGCGTTGATGTTCGTGTACTCGCTGATCTCCTGGGAGGAAATCCGCTCCTTCCCCATCTTCCGTGCCTGGGTGAGGACGCGGAGGTACTGGCTTAGGCGCGCGGCGACCCCGACCGTAAGCCGGTCGCCGCTGTGGTCCGCAGGGTGGGTCGAGAGCGCGGCGGCGTGCGAGGACATAGCTGCAAGAGAGGATACCGGCGGCCTTCCTCGGCCTGAGACGGGAACCGTCGGACGCTCCGGGCGTCGCTCGGCCGACGCCGGAGGCTACGCGCCGAGTCGATCGCGAAGCGCCTTCGGGTGGACGACGTAGGTGAACGCCTCGGCCCCGTCGATCTCGACGACGGGAATCCGCTCCCGGTAGCGCCGCTCGAGGTCGGCGTCGCCCGCGATGTCGACCTCCTCGAGGCGGAACGGAACGTCGTCGCGCGCCCGCTCGAGGACGCGCCGCGCTGCGTCGCAGAGGTGGCAATCGCGGGCCGAATAGAGGACGACCGAGGGCGTCATCAGTGAGGATCCGCTCGTGCCGAGGCGCGGTGCCGAAGCGAGCTACGGGTAGAGGCCGCGCGTGACGGTTGCCTCCGCGACACGCCCGACGCCGATCGCGTAGGCAGCCTCGCGCAGCGAGATCGAGCGGGATTCGTGCAGCTCCCAGGTCTCGCCGAAGGCGCGGGTGATGATGTCGTTCAGGCGCTCGTTCACCTCGTCCTCCTTCCAGAAGTACTCCTGGAGGCCCTGGACCCACTCGAAGTACGAGACGACGACACCGCCTGCGTTCGCGACGACGTCGGGGAGGACGATGACGCCGCGGTCGACGAGGATCTCGTCCGCCTGGAGCGTCGTCGGGCCGTTCGCCCCCTCGCAGACGATGCGCGCCTTGACGTCGTCCGCGTTCTCGGCCGTGATCACCTGCTCGAGCGCGCACGGCGCGAGGACGTCACAATCGAGAACGAGCAGCTCCTCGTTCGTCACCTCGTCCGCCCCCGGAAGCCCGGCGAGCGTCCCGTTGTCGCGCTTGTGCGCGCCCGCCGCCCGGACGTCGATTCCCGCGGGGCGGTAGACGCCCCCTCCCGAGTCGGAGACTGCCACGATCGTCGCGCCCCGGCCCTGGAGGATCTCGGCGAGGTTGTAGCCGACGTTTCCGAAGCCCTGAACGGCGACGCGCGTTCCCTCGACGCTTCGGCCGAGCCGCGAGAGCGCCTCGCGAATGCAGTCGGCGGCGCCGCGTCCGGTCGCCTCCTCGCGGCCGACCGAGCCGCCGACGTGAAGCGGCTTGCCCGTGACGACCCCGAGGACGGAGTAGCCCTTGTTCATGGAGTACGTGTCGAAGATCCACGCCATGACCTGCGGGCTCGTCCCGACGTCCGGCGCCGGGATGTCCACCTCGGGCCCGATCTGGTTGATGATCTCGGTCGTGTAGCGACGGGTGAGCCCCTCGAGCTCTCGGATCGAGAGGGTCTTCGGGTCGCAGACGACGCCTCCCTTCGCGCCGCCGAACGGAAGGCCCATGAGAGCGCACTTCCAGGTCATCCACATCGCGAGCGCCTTCGTCTCCTCGAGCGTGACGCCGGGGTGGTAGCGGATCCCGCCCTTCGACGGGCCGCGCGCGACGTTGTGCGTCACGCGGTAGCCCTCGAAGACGGCGATCGAGCCGTCGTCCATCCGGACGGGAACCGAGACCTCCACCGCCTTCTTGCACTCGAGGAGGATGTTCAGCATGTTCTCGCTCATGTCGTTCAGAGCCGCCACCCGCCGCAGCTGCTCGCGCGCCATCTCCCAGGGGCTTCCCTCGGCAGACGTCGCCGGTGTCTGGATTGCGGTCACTCCGTTCCCTCCTGTCCTTTGACGAGAAGATAGTTCCCTGATTTGCGGGCAGAACGCAACCGCGTTCCCGCGAGACGAACGAACGGTGAACGCCCGCCTACGCGCCGCGTGCGATCGCGAACGGAACGTCGACGGTCGTCGCGCGGGCGCCCGAGTCGCCGTCGACGGGGTGCGCGCGAAGTCGAAGCACGTAACCGCCCGCCGGAAGCGCGTTCCCGCGCGGGCCGCGACCGGTGACTCCCAAGGCGTAGCGTCCAGGGAGAAGGTCGCGGAGCCGGGCCAGGACGCCGACCCGCCGTCCGCTCCTCGTCCAGAGCTCCGCGACGAGGAGTTGCACGGGCTCCACGGCACCGTTCCCGCGCGGCGCGACGGCGCCCGCACGGAACGAGAGCACCGCAGGCGCAGTATCGGACGGCGCGAACCTCGTCTGCGAGAGCGCGACGGAGGTCAGGAGCGTCGACGCGCGCTCCGGACGGAAGCTGACCGCCCACGGGACGCGGACGGGCCGCGAGCCCTGCGGCGAGACGACGAACGCGCCTCCCGCCTCGCCCGCGAGCGGCGCCGTTCCGGACGCGAGGAGCAGGACCTCCGCCGACGCGCCGGGGCGCAGAGAGACGTGCGCCGGGCTGGCCGAGAAGGAGATCTCGGGAGCGCCCCAACGATCGCGCGTCAGCCCGAACCCGATTTCGAGCGGACGCGTCGTCAGGCTCCGGATCGTGACCGTCTGCGTGACGTGCCAGCCGTCGCCGTCGGCGCGCCCGTAGCGG
>JALZFU010000177.1 GCA_030861385.1 Actinomycetota bacterium | reverse complement strand
CGACGAGGTTCGGGACCTCCTCCGGGATCACCAGGCCGACCAGCCGCCGTCCGCGACGAGGTTCGCCCCGGTCACGTACGAGGACGCGTCCGAGGCGAGGAAGACGACCGGCCCGACGACCTCGCGCACGTCCGCCATCCGCGCGATCGGCATCCGCTTCGCGTACGCGTCCAGGAACTCCGGGTGCTGGTCGTTCCAGACGCCCGCGAGCGTGAGCGTGTTGACGCGGACGCCGCTCCGCGCCCAGTACGTCGCGAGGTAGCGCGTCAGGTTGTAGAGCGCCGACTTCGAGACCGAGTACGCGACCGGCTTGTAGAACTGCTCGCCCGCGCGGCGCCGGAACTCGTACAGCTCCTGGGGCGGCGCGAGCATCCCGTAGACGGACGAGACGTTGACGATCGACCCGCGACCGGCCGCCGCCATGCGCGCGCCGACGACTTGGCAAGGGAGGAAGGTCCCCTTGACGTTCACCTCCATGATCCGGTCGAACGACTCCTCCGGGTAGGACTCGAACGGCCCCACCTCCTCGGGCGGCGCGTCGGGCGGCGCGTCGATCGCGGCGGCGTTGACGAGGACGTGCGGGACGCCGAGCTCGCGGGCCACACGCTCGGTCGCCTGCTCCAGCGCCGCCCGGTCGGTCACGTCGACCGGGAACGCGCCACCGGCGAGGTCGAACACCGCCACCCGCGCCCCGCGCTCCTCGAGGCCGCGGACGATCTCCGCCCCGAGCTGCCCGAGGCCGCCCGTCACGATCGCGACGCGCCCGTCGAGCGAGAAGAGGTCGTCCGTCACGAGCGGCGCGCCTCCCACACGGCGTCGCAGAACTCGCGCACGCAACCGGCGCCGCCGACGCGCGAGAGCACCCAGCGCGCGAGCGGCACGACCTCGGGCCAGGCGTCGGCGGGGACCACCGGGAAGCCGACGGCGCGTAGGCAGTCCGCGTCGTTGACGTCGTTCCCGACGTACGCCGTCTCGTCGAGCGGGATCCCGCGGCGCCGGCTCTCCTCCTCGAGCACGGCGAGCTTGTCGTCGACGCCCTGCGCGCACTCCGCCCGGAGCTTGCGAGCGCGCGCCCCGACGATCGGGTTCGGCTCGGTGGAGACGATCAGGTACTCGACGCCGACCTCGTCGAGCCGGCGCAGCCCGAGCCCGTCGCTGCGCGAGAACGCGAGCATCTCGTGCCCGCTCTCGTCCACCCACACGCGGTTGTCGGTGAAGACCCCGTCGAAGTCGAAGACCGCGAGCCGGACGCGCTCGAGCAGCGGCCGTAGCTCGCTCAAGGCCCGGAGGCGACGTGCGCGCGGGCCGGCTCCTCGACCGGCTCGAGGTCGGCGAGCGCGACGTTCTCCTCGAAGCGCAGCGGCCGGCGCAGCCGCATCCCGACGATGCGGTCGAGCTCGTACGGCGGGAGCCCGCCGTCGGCCGGAGACTTGATCGCAACGTCCTCGGGCGCGAGCACGTGGCCCGCCTCGAGCTCGCGTGCCGCGACGAGCTTCTTCCCCATCTTCTCGAGCGGCTTCTCCTCGATCGCGAGCGGCCGCTTGACGCCGTCGCCGAGCGCGACCGGCACGCGCTTCAGGTCGCGCACGAGCCTCCGCATCCCCTCCGGCATCAGCGCGAACGCGTGGTCGGTCCCCTTCCATGCGTGGTCGAGCGTGAAGTGCTTCTCGATCACGCGCGCGCCGAGCATGTAGGCGACGAGCGCCATCGAGATCCCGCTCTGGTGGTCGGAGAGGCCGATGACGAGCTCCGGGTAGCGGTCGCGCAGCGTCGTGATCGCGGCGAGGTTCAGGTGCTCGACGGGGCACGGGTACGCGGCCGTGCACTGGAGCACGCACAGCTGGTCGTTGAGCGGGAGGATCGTCTCGACCGCGCGGTCGACGTCCTCGAGCTCCGTCCCGCCGGTCGACAGGAAGATCGGCTTCCCGAGGCCCGCGACGTGGCGGAGCAGCGGCGTGTTGCGGACGTCGGCCGACGCGATCTTGTACGCGGGCATGTCGAGGTCGGCGAGGAAGTCCGCGCTCTCGAAGTCGAACGCAGTGGCGAACAGCGTCAGCCCGAGCTCGCGCGCGTAGCGCTGGAGCTCGAGGTACTCGTCGCGGTCGAGCTCGAGCGCCTCGCGGTGCTCGCCGTACGTCCGCCCGAAACTGAACTCGTTGTCGTACGGGCGGTCGTAGAA
>JALZFU010000077.1 GCA_030861385.1 Actinomycetota bacterium | reverse complement strand
CGCGTCCCGTGCATCACGACGATCGCCGGTGCGGCCGCCGCGGTCGCCGCGATCGCCGAGGCGCGCCGCGAGGGTGCGGTCTCGCTCCAGGAGCGCGTTGCGGCGCGCACCGCTTAGAGTCGTCGCGGTCGAGGCCGTCGGTCCGTACGCGCTCCTCCGCGTCGTCCGCGGGCCGCTCGAGCCGGGCGAGCCCGGGCAGTTCTTCATGCTGAGCCCGCCCGGCCGAGTCCTTCCACGACCGATGAGCCTTTGTCTCGCGCCGCGGGGCGAACTCGCCTTCCTCGTCGATCCGGTCGGCCCGGGAACTCGCGCGCTCGCGACCGCCGCGCCCCGGTCCACGCTCGAAGTCTTCGGCCCGCTCGGGCGCGGCTTTCGGCTCGACGTCGCCCGGCCACTCCTCGTCGGGGGCGGAATCGGGATCGCTCCCCTTCCTTTCACCGCCGAGCGACTCCGCCGACCGCCGTCGCTCCTCGGGTTTCGAAGCGAGCGGCACGCCGAGGCGGCTGCGCTCGTCCCGCACGCCGAGGTGGTGGTGGAGCCGACGCTCGTCACGGACGTGCTTCCGCCCGGGCGGGACGTCCTCGCGTGCGGACCCGAGCCGATGCTCGCCGCGGTCGCGCGCCGCGTCCCGGCCGCGCAGCTCGCTCGGGAGGCGCCGATGGCCTGCGGCTACGGAGCGTGCTACGGCTGCGTCGTCGAGATTCGCGGCGAGCTCCGCCGGCTCTGCGTCGAGGGCCCCGTCCTCGACGCGAGCGGGGTTGGCGGCGAGGAGCGGGTCGCCGCGTGAGGATCCTGAACGCGTCGGGCTGCCTCGACGCGCTCGTCGCTCCCGCGGTCGCACGCTCGCTCGACGCGTACGTGACGAAGACGGTGACGCTTGCCCCGCGCGACGGGAACCCGCCCGTTCGGATCGTGGAGACCGACTGCGGGATGCTGAACTCGATCGGCCTCGCGAACCCGGGTGTCGACCGCTTCCTCGCGCAGACGCTCCCTCGTCTCCTCGAGCTCGGCGTCCCGATCTGGGTCTCGGTGGGCGGGTTCTCGGCGACCGACTACGCGGAGCTCTGCGGACGGCTCGACGGGGAGGAGGTGGAGGCGATCGAGCTCAACGTCTCCTGTCCGAACGTCGACTCGCCGGCGGAGGCGACCGAGGAGATCGTCCGGGCAGCGCGGGCGGCGACCGCGAAACCGCTCTATGCGAAGCTCTCTCCGGCCCTCCCGGACATTGCGGCGGCCGCCCGGGGAGCCGCGGCGGCGGGCGCCGACGGCCTCTCGCTCGTGAACACGCTCCGGGGCCTCACGCTCGACCGCCGTACCCTCGCGCCCGTTCTCTCGACCGCCTCCGGAGGGCTCTCGGGGCCCGCTCTTCGCCCGGTCGCGGTTGCCGCTGTCTACTCCTGCTACCGGGCGACGCGCCTTCCGATCGTCGGGATGGGCGGGATCGAGACCGGCCGCCACGCGCTCGAGCTCCTCGCCGTCGGCGCGTCGGCGTGCGCGCTCGGGACCGTCCTCTTCCGCGATCCGGGCGCGCCCGCGCGCGTGCGAGGCGAGCTCGTCGACGAGGCTCGCTCGTACGGATTCGAGCATCCCCTCGCGGCAAGGGGGAGCGCGCACATTCGGAACCCGGAATCGTTGCCAGTTTCGGCGAAAACACCTGCAAAAATGGCACAAAACTAGAACTTGCAGGGGCGGCGTGCGGTGTTAGAATCGCGCGCCATGCACGGGACGCGGACGCAGGTCCAGGCTCCGCTTCGCTCTCTTGACCAGCGGATGGAGGCACTTCGTCGGGCGAACGAGATCCGCGTGCGTCGGGCTCAGCTCAAGAAGGACCTGAAGGCGGGGACGGCGAGCATCGAGGAGATCCTGCGCGACCCGCCGGAGTACGTCGAGACGGCCAAGGTGATCGACATCCTCATGGCCGTCCCCAAGTTCGGACGCGTCAAGGCCGCCCGGTTCCTCAACCAGTGCCGCATCAGCCAGTCGAAGACCGTAGGCGGCCTCTCGGAGCGCCAGCGAGCGGAGCTCGTCAGCCTGCTTCGCCGCTGAGAGAGCACCCCGATTCCCCGGACGCGAGCGGAAGGCTCGTCGTCGTGACGGGCCCGTCGGGCGCCGGCAAGGGAACGCTGATCGCGCGCCTCGTCGCCCGCCGGCCGGATCTCGAGGTCGCCGTCTCCGCCACGACGCGGCCGCGCCGCGAGACGGAGGTGGACGGGCGCGACTACTACTTCCTGACCGACGACGAGTTCAGCGATCGGGTCGAGCGCGGAGAGTTCCTCGAGTACGTCGTCTACGTCTCCGGCCATCGGTACGGCACGCTCGTGAGCGAGGTCGACCGGATCCTCGCAGCCGGCCGGAGCTGCCTGCTCGAGCTCGAGACCGCAGGGGCGCGCCGCGTAAAGGAGCTTCGGCCCGAGACCCTGACGGTGTTCGTCGCACCGCCCTCGTTCGCCGAGCTCGCGCGCCGCCTCGAGGAGCGCGCGCCCGAGAGCGCCGGCGAGATCGGCGAGCGCCTCGCGCTCGCCCGCGCCCAGACGGAGGAGCAGGACGACTTCGACTACGTGGTGGTGAACGACGAGCTCGAGCGCGCAGTCGCCGAGCTCGACAGTCTTCTCCTCGCGGCCGGGCGCGAGTGAGCGAGTAGCCGTCGGCGCGCTCGTTCGTCGGTACACTCGAGGGCATGAACCACCCGCGCATCGACGATCTGCTCGAGCGGACCGACTCTCGCTACGCGCTCGTGATCGCGGCCGCGAAGCGCGCCCGGCAGATCAACAACTACCACCACCAGCTCGGCGAGGGCACGTTCGAGGACGTCGCTCCCCCGCTTGTCGAGTCGCGCTCGAAGAACTACCTGACGATGGCCCTCGAGGAGGTCGCCGAGGGCAAGATCGCGTACGACTACCCGACGCGATAGCGAGTAGCAGCCGCTACTTGCGACAATTCGAGTGTGGCGGAGGGGGCTCGGCGAAAGACCGTTCTCGTCGGCGTCACGGGCTCGATCGCGGCGTACAAGGCGTGCGAGCTCGTCCGGCTGCTCGTCAAGGACGGTCGCGTCGTCGTCCCGCTCCTGACGCCTGACGCCGAGCGGTTCGTCTCCGTGCACACGCTCGAGGCGCTCGCGCGACGCGAGTCGCCGCGCGAGCTCTACCCGCACCTCGTCGAGGCCGACCTGCTCGTCGTGGCGCCGCTCTCGGCCAACACGCTCGCGAAGCTCGCACACGGCTTCGCCGACACCGTGCTCGCGCAGGCCGCGCTCGCGTTTCGCGGGCCCGTCCTCGTCGCGCCCGCGATGAACGGGCGCATGTGGGAGCACGCCGCGACGCAGGCGAACGCGCTCCTACTCCGCGAGCGCGGCGTCGAGATTCTCGGTCCCGAGACCGGTGAGCTCGCGGAGGGCGAGGTCGCCGCCGGCCGAATGACCGAGCCCGAGGCGATCGCGGCCCGATGTCGCACCCTCCTCGAGCCGGCCGATGCCCCGCTCGCGGGGAAGCGCGTCCTCGTGAGCGCGGGAGGGACACGCGAGCCCCTCGACGCCGTCCGCTACGTCGCGAACCGGTCGAGCGGGAAGATGGGCGTCGCGCTCGCCGCCGAGGCCGCCCGACGCGGCGCCGAGGTCACGCTCCTCTACGCGAACGGCTCAGTCCCACCTCCGGCGGGGATCGAGGTCGTCGAGACGCCGACGGCCGCCGAGCTCGCGCGCGAGGCGCTCGCTCGCGGTCGCGAGGCCGACGTCGTCCTCATGGCCGCCGCGGTCGCCGACTACCGCCCCAGAGAACCGATCACCGGCAAGCGAGGGAAGGACGCCGAGGCGTGGACCGTGACGCTCGAGCCGACGGAGGACGTCCTCGCCCGCCTCGGCGCCGAGCGGCGCGACGGGCAGGTGATCGTCGGCTTCGCCGCCGACGTCGGCCCGCAGGGCCTCGCGCGCGCGCGAGAGAAGCTCAGGCGGAAGCGCGGGACCCTCATCGTCTTCAACGACGTATCGAGGGCGGACATCGGGTTCGCCGCCGACGAAAACGAGGTCGTACTCCTCTCGGAGAGAGGAGAACGAACGATCGGGAAGCGGAGCAAGGACGAGGTGGCGGCGGCTATCCTCGACGAAGTCGCGACTCACTTGGGAGAGAGCTAGTGGAAGAGCCGGTCGCCCGCATCGAGGAACCGCTTGAGACTGCGCGCTCGGCCGAGCTCGCCCGGCGCGTCATCGCGAACCTCCGTCGCGTGATGCACGCGCCCGACGAGACGCTCGAGCTCTGCGTCCTCTGCCTGCTCTCGGAAGGACATCTCATCATCGAGGACCTGCCGGGCGTCGGGAAGACGACGCTCGCGAAAGCCCTCGCCCGCTCGGTCGACCTCTCCTTCTCGCGCATCCAGTTCACGCCCGACCTCCTGCCGTCGGACGTGACCGGGGTGAACGTGTTCGACCAGCGCTCGAACGAGTTCGAGTTTCGGCCGGGCCCCGTCTTCGCGAACGTCCTGCTCGTCGACGAGATCAACAGGACGTCGCCGAAGACGCAGGCCGCCCTCCTCGAGTGCATGCAGGAGGGGCAGGTGACGATAGACG